>DASWIV010000091.1:0-15428 GCA_036397475.1 bacterium | reverse complement strand
AAGATGGATTGTTACATGCCTGTTCGAGGTTGTCGACGGCACCCGGCTAAGATTATCGAGGGGTATTCCCTTACCATTGACCCACCTGAACCTTTTACGTAAGCTCATGTTTAACAATTTCCCTTCAGACTTGTTACTTCAATTTTTTTTCAGCTATAATTTACTTTCTATCTATAAGAGAGATTTTATTAATATATGCCCAGCCAATATCCCATACTAGCGCGTGTAGATTCACCCGACGATATGAAGTCTCTTTCGCTTCCCGAGCTGAGGGGACTATGCCGTGACGTCCGCGAGTTCATTATCCAGACCGTGTCACAGGTTGGCGGGCACTTCGCGAGTAATCTCGGCGCGGTAGAGCTTACAGTGGCCCTACATCATGTATTTACCAGCCCGGACGATAAGATCGTCTGGGATGTCGGCCACCAGGCTTATCCTCATAAAATCCTGACCGGGCGAAAAGACCGGTTTCACACCATCCGACAGAAAGATGGCCTGTCGGGATTCCCGCATCCGGAAGAGAGCGAGCACGACAAATGGGTGGTCGGCCATGCGTCCACATCCATGGCTGCCGCGCTCGGCATGGCGCGTGCCCGGGACCATAAAAATGAAGATCACCACGTGATCGCTGTGATCGGCGATGGCGCCATGACCGGCGGTATCGCGTTCGAAGCGCTTAACAATATAAGCGAATTCCCGACAAAGCTGATCGTAATTCTCAATGACAATAAAATGTCGATCAGCCCGAATGTCGGAGGCCTTCACAGGCATCTTTCATACATCAGGACAATCCCTACTCTCAGGAACATAAAGGCCGGAACGATCCGGACCGTGAGGCGTGTTCCGCTGATCGGAAAGCTTCTCGCAAGGACAATTGACCAGGCCAATGACAACCTCTTCTATTTCCTCGCGCCTGGAAAAACCGGAGTGCTTTTCGAGGAATTCGGGTTCACTTATCTCGGTCCATTCGACGGGCACAACCTGAAAGTAGTAATCGATGTTCTGAAATCCGCTAAAAACTGGACCAACGACAGCCCGATCCTGATTCACCTTCTGACCGTGAAAGGCAAGGGTTATTACCCGGCGGAAGGCGATTCGGTAAAATATCACGGTGTAGGAAAATTCGACCCGAATGCCTACAAGATGGAAAGCATTGAGAAAATTCCGCCGGCATCCAAACCTCCGCCGAAAAAGCCCTCGTACACGAATGTCTTTTCCGACGCCATGCTGGAACTCGCGGTTACCGATCCGAAAATTGTGGCGATCACCGCTGCAATGGCTGAAGGCACGGGTCTGGATAAATTCCGGGAGAGGATTCCGGAGAGATTCTACGATGTCGGAATCGCGGAGCAATTCGCGGTAACATTCGCGGGCGGGCTCGCAATATCCGGAATGAAACCTGTCGCGGCGATCTATTCCACCTTCCTGCAGCGAGCATTCGACCAGGTAATTCACGACATTGGCATTCAGAATCTTCCTGTTACATTCGCGATCGACCGTGGTGGTTTAGTAGGTGCCGATGGCGCTACTCATCAGGGAGCTTTCGATCTTGGATACCTTCGGATGGTTCCCAATTATGTCGTCATGGCTCCCAAGGATGAATCCGAACTGCGGGATATGCTTTACACGTCGGTTGAGCACAATGGACCTATAGCGTTGAGATATCCTCGCGGGTCCGGAGAAGGAGTCGAGCTTCGCAAGGGGTTTGAAAAAATTCCGATCGGAAAAGGCGAAGTGCTTCGCGATGGCAGGGATATAACCCTGGTGGGAATCGGACGGATGGTTTACAGGTGCCTTGAGGCTGCGGACAAACTCGCTGAGCTCGGAATCGACGCCGCTGTGATAAACGCGCGTTTTGTGAAGCCCTTGGATAATGCATTGATAATCGAGTACGCAAAGAAAACCAGGCGGATACTTACCGCGGAAGAAAACGCCCTGATGGGCGGCTTTGGAAGCGCTGTTCTCGAAATGCTCGACAATGAAAATTTAATGGAAAATGGCCTTGATATTCAGGTACAGAGAATCGGCCTTCCTGACACTTTCATTGAACATGGAACCCAGGAACAGTGCTGGGAAGAACTCGGGCTCAACGCTGACAATATCTATCACATCGCGAGGGGAATGGTTGGTAAGGTGAAACTGAGTGTAGTCGGCCCTGAATCCAGGGATGAGAAAAAAGAACCCGATATCAAATCGTCGGAGAATTTGAAGCAGTCGTAGGCTTATTTGAACCCTTTGAATTCTTCCATTTCCTCTACAAACTTTTCATTCAACTTGTAAGTTCCGGGCAATTTTTCGACAGGATGCAGTCCGCGTTTGAGAAGCTCTATCCAGTGAGTCGTCGCGACAGCGATCGCGCGTTGCGCATACGGATCCAATGTTGCAAGGTCCCTCAGCATTACCTGAACCGGCCTGGATTCCAGGATAGTGCCGAATTCCTGACGATAACTCGGATTGAATCCGTCATTCCCGGGAAAAAATTCAATGGCAGATACTCCAAGGGCTTTTGTCAGCTTTAAGATCACCTCGTAGGATGCCGACGCTTCCCCTTTTTCAAGTCGCCCGATATACGACGCTGACACTCCGGAAATATCTTCAAGCTCCCTCAGGGAATACCCCTGCGCCTTTCTGTGTCTGGCGAGAATTCCGGCGAAGGTCATAAATTCGCTGTCCTTTTTTCTCATGTCGCAACCTCATGGACTGTATCATGTCCCTAATCATAAAAGATGCCCGGAAATCAGGAAAAAGTCCAGTCTATCAATTCCGCATTAAATATTTTGGTAATATCCGATTATGATACAATGTGCATCCTGATTCTCTCCGATTGTACAGGAAAAGATGACAGATAAACCAGACAATTCAGGCAAAGGTTCACCAGAAAATAAAACACCAGAAACTTCCGATACAGCAGTGCCGGTGAACATGGGATCGCCACAGCCCCCAAGAAAAACCACCCGGATGGCAGGAATGGAGATCGGCTCCAAGAGTATCCTGAATATAACCAACCTGGCGGTAATCGGAGTACTGATAGGCCTGATCCTGTTCATCATAAAGATAGCATCCGTATTCGGGATATTCATTTTCAGCTTCGTCATCGCATTCCTGTTGTACCCGCTGGTCGACTGGGTCAACGAACGAAGAATACCCCGCGTCTGGTCGATCCTGATCGTATACATAATCATCGGTGTTATCCTGGTAGGGATCTCCGCCGCGATCGTCCCCGCGGTTATAGCGCAGGCAGACTCGTTTCTCTCAAAAGTGCCGGACTTTATCGAGCGCTTCAACGCGGAAACCGTCCCACTGATCAGCCAGAAGCTGGAACAGCTCCAGGGAGTTGGAATTACTCCCGGTGATATAAACGATTATCTGAACAGTCTTATCCCTGCAGTTCAAAAGTGGGCGCTCGACGCCGGAAAGCATCTTGCCGCAGGATTGCAGGGCGCTGTGGGGGGTATCGTGACCATGTTCACGGTTCCCATTATTGTGTTCTACCTGCTTCTCGATGCCCCCAAAATTTACAGCAGCCTGATGAAATTCGCACCTCCGCGGACAGGATCGGAAGTTGACACTCTTCTGGAAAATCTCTCAAAAATGCTCGGCCATTACCTTCGCGGGCAATTGAAACTCAGCTTCCTGATGTTCGCGATCACAACAATAGCCCTGTGGATACTTGGTGTCAGGCATGCGCTGTTACTCGGAGTCCTGGCGGGAATCACCGAAATAATACCGATTATCGGCCCTATCATCGCATTGATTCCTGCGTTGCTTGCGGGATATTTCGAACCCTGCGACGCCGGTGTCGGTTTGATCGGACATTTCGGCCTTCCTGGTATCGGACGCGCACTGATAATCCTTGCGTTCTACCTGGTTCTCCAGTGGTTTGAAGGAAATATAATGGTTCCGAGAATCATGGGGAAAGACCTTAACCTGCATCCTCTCACCGTAATGTTCGCGCTGCTTGCCGGCGGTTACCTCGCCGGGGTATTCGGGATGCTCCTTGGGCTACCTATCGCGGCTGTACTGAAAGTTATCTTTGAAACCTATTATCCCCCGTTTATTCAAAGGGTGGAAGATCTTATACGCCAGCGTCCACTCGCACAACATATTTCGGAACAGGATGAATGAGCCAGCACAAAATCCGCTGGGAGCGCGCTACCGAAGCTGCCCAGCCTGCGGCGAATTGATTTTCGCCCAATCAGAATTCTGCAGGCACTGCGGAGTGAAATTCGCGTCCGACGGTTCTCTCATTACTCCACCACCCGTAGTTGAGCCTGTTTCGGAGACATTCGACGATCCAAGAAATCTTCCGCCTCCGGTAATATCGGTTACGGCTGACGGAAAAAATATTCCAAGGACGTACCTCGATAATTTCAATCCCAGGTCGTTCAGCTGGCCCGCATTTTTCTTCGCGGACCTCTGGCACGCGGAAAAGGGAATTTTAAAAGAATCGTACACTCACTATACATTGCGTCTCCTCTCAACCGTATTATTCTGCCTGTTTATCGTGATTCTGCTTGCTTCAAAAAATGATTACCTTGTAACAATTAATAAAACACAGGAAGGGATCGCCTGGTTTATTTACCTGATCCATTTTGCCATTTACTGGATAGAAGCAGCTTTATCTTATAAAGATGCGCGGGTGGCGCATAGCCGGGTATTTGAAATAGCTAACAGTTACAGCGCCAAGGAAATCGACGCTATCCAGGAAAAGGGCAAGACGGTATACCTCCGCATGATTTTCCTCCCTTTCTTTGTGTTCACCTTTGCCTTCCTCATCATGCTCTTTTCACAACTTTCGTGGTAACTCTGTGATAAAATCTGCTTCCGTAAAGTATGGATGAAAACGCAGGAGAAAATCTCCACGCCGAGACCCGGGCGTCCACGTCGGAATCGCCCAGAAACCTCAAGCATCATGCGGGATTATGGACCGGACTGCTTGTCTTGTTCATTCCACTGGTTGTATACATAGTCACGCTTTGCCCGACAGTATTTGTCGGCGATGCAGGCGATTTTCTGACAGCTGCATATACTCTTGGAGTGCCGCATCCGCCGGGATATCCACTGTATACAATGCTTGGCCATGTATTTATGAATCTGCCGATCCCCGGCGGGATATCGTCACCTGCGTATCGTATGAATCTGATGTCTGCAATCGCCGGATGGGCGGCATGTGTATTCCTTTTCCTTTACCTCAGGCGCGTTATCAAAACCGGGTGGGCAGCGCTTGCAGGCACACTTGCCCTGGCATTTTCCCGGCAATTCTGGCAGCACGCCGCGATCGCTGAAGTTTACACGATGGAGCTGATGTTCATCGCCCTGATTATGTACCTTGCTGTCCTCTACGTGCAGGATAAAAAAATGGGATGGGCTATGCTTCTTGCGTTTATTATGGGGCTGGCGCTGTCGCACCATTATGCCGTTCTGATTTTTTATCCGGGTGTTTTTATTTTCATCGGCGCGAATGGAGGATTAAGGATCGGAGCAAAATGGTGGTCTCTTGCTGTGTTACTCGCGATCATCGGACTTCTTCCCTACGCCTATCTGCCGATAGTTCATTACAAGTCACCTATTGGAAATATAGCCTTTGTCCAATCAGCTGAGGAAGCGGAGGACCTGCCGGAAGGGACCAAGGGTGAAATCAGAACCCCGGCCGAATATTTCTGGAAATATGTAAGCCGCCAGCTTTATTCTGAAAGCAGGCAATTTACCAATACACCCGAATCCCTTCCTGAACGTACCACCACCCCGATGGTATTTAAGAGATTCGCGGAAGTAACCTTCGAAGATTACGGTTATCCGCTAATTCTGATCGCCTTGCTTGGATGGTTTGCGGTAATTTTCGGCAGGAGGTCACATAAGGATAAAAAATCGGATGTACCTTCAGGCCATATCCGTTTGGCACTACTCCCCCCGTTCCTCGGTTATATTCTGTATTTCCTGGTTGTCCATTTTTACCCATCGGGAGACATTCTGGCGGCACCCCTTGAAAATATTGCGGTTGTAATACCACCCCTTCTTTTGCCGCTGGAATTAGGTTTTGCTGTCGCGATAGCGGTTGGAATGAACTGGGCGCAACTAAGTATTGAATCCTACTTGGTCAATCAGCAAATGCTGAAAAAGGAATCGAGCGATAAACCTCCGGAACATCAGCCGAACATCCGGTACAGCCAGAAATATAAAACCTTTTCGGCACTGCTTGTACTTGCCTCGTTTATTCTTGTTACGGTCCAGATGATTTCGAATTTAGCTTACTGTGATAAGTCCAGGTCGGTCATCTCGTACTTTTACGCCTTGAATGTACTGGACTCATGCGACGATGACGCGATCCTGATAACTACCGGCGATGAAACATTTCTGTTCTGGTACATACAGGCATGCGAGCCATCAAGCGATCCCAACGACGCTGAACCAGGGTATCGCAAGGATGTCTGGGCTACCAACTGGATCCACAATATACCGGACCTGAGTATTCTTTCGGACGAAGCTAACGCGATGTCAGTAGTAACATCCGACTTCATTGTAAACTCGGGATATTACTTCCCTGACATGTCGAATTATTTCGGCGAGCGTCCTGTGAACACTACATTCGTGGCAAATTCATTCATCGACTCCCCGGTGATCCGTTACCACGATGTGGTGCTGAGAGGATTGACCTACAGCATACGTCGTCCGGGCGATGTCCCCGATATTTCCGATCGCCGGGTTTATAATAATGTGGACATCGATCCGTCATTGCCCGGGGTCGGGCCTATGCTGGTAGTTGATTATTTCGACACCCGTCCGTTTGAAAATTTCCGATGGGAAGGCCTTCCGAGATTCCAGGGAATTGAAAACGATCTTACCACCATCTCTCCAACCGAGTACGAGACAGTTTATCTCGAACCCCAGGAACTGGAGGTGCTCGGACGGTACCAGGACACGTTTTACCGCCTCGGAGTCAGAGCGCTTCTCGATGAAAACGATCCGGATTCCTCCAGCGAAGCGTGGAAGTATTTTTTCCACGCTGTCAGCCTGAATCCTACGGACTGGTTCGGATGGAAGGAACTTGGAGATGCGTTACTGAACGCGGGTGAACCGGTGCGCGCACTGGAAGCATATGAGCAGCTTGTTGAAATATCGAGTGGAATGGATGTCGGACCTGCCCGTACTGCAGGAGCTATGGCGGGAGTAGCCCACGTCAAACTTATACTTGGCGACCTCGACGGATCCGAAACCATGGCAAGGCAGGCGCTTATCCTCAATCCTGGTGAATCGCTGGCAACAAGGATCCTTGTTGAAATTGAGAAGAAACGGGATGCAATGTCAGAGCAGGAACAACAGGAAGATACTGAATCGAATGTTGAGGAAGAGGAAGCATCAGGGCCTGAATCCGGCTCCGAACCGGATGGGGATATCCACGAACTTGAACAGCTTCCTATGGGGGATTAATCCATCTTTTTTATTTTGTCCACAATTGAACTTGTCGAATATCCTTCGAGGATCGGCACTATCTCGACCCTGCCACCATATCCTTCTACGATTTCCCTTCCAACCACGGTTTCCGGAGTGTAATCCCCGCCTTTAACCACAATCATCGGCCTGACATGAGCGATCAATTTTTCGGGTGTATCCTCATCGAAAATTACCACGTAATCTATAGCCTCATGCGACGCCAGCATTAACGCTCGATCCGTATGGCTCATCACCGGCCTGCCTTCTCCCTTCAGGCGCTTTACACTGTCGTCGCTATTCAGTCCGAGCATAAGTCCATCGCCAAGTCGACGTGCCCTGTAAAGGAGATCGATATGTCCCGGATGGAGAATATCGAAACATCCATTTGTAAATACCAGCTTTCGTCCGGTATAGCTGAAGTATTTACCGATCTTCCCTGCCAGGTCCCAGCCTGTAATTTTTCTCGATGGGTTCATTCTTATTCAAATACCGTCAGGCCTTCGTCGCCTTCACGGTACAGCATTTCCACACCGTCGACTTCCCATATTTCGACATCATACGATGCCTTGTAGGTCGAATCGATTCCGGGCAGATATACTACATGAAAATCCGATTCGATTGCACTACCGGCCTCGCCAGGTGACAACAAATATACGAAAACCGGACCCCCGTCAGGAGACCTCCAGCCCGTAATGTCAGAATTATCACCAATTTCGATTTTTTCAATCCCCGGAATGTAAAACTGGATCAATGGAAGCCTGAAGCTTGACATGATCACCCAGTCGTCAGGAAGATTCGCATTGACCAGTTCTTCAACCGATGACATCAATATTTTGCGCATTTTCGATTCTTCAAATATCGTCACGTTCTGGTACGGCGCTATTGGCCCGGATATTGAGCTCCCCAGTCCCTCGACATTCTGTTTCCACCATGGAAAGTTCGATCCAGTAACAAAGATCGCGATAATCAGCAGATATTTCCAGTCGACGGCCATTCCAAGCAGCAGTAGGATAAACGGTATCGCGGGAATCCAGTAATTCTGGTGAAGATGCCAGAGGTATGGCGCCATAATGCAAACGCACATCAGAATGCAAAGGAACGCCGCGCCAAATCTTTCCTTCAACCTGTTCCGTATATTTTTAGCGCCATAAATAATTCCGGCAATGATGCCGATCGATGCAAGCGGCCCGAACAGGCTGGACGCCGGGACCAGGTATTTCCGTACAAAGACTCCTCCCCCCGTTTCAGCGTAGCCGGATGTGATTTTATTCAAATGCGTAAACCATTCGAAATAATTTCCCCAGTCCCGGATATCAGCAAATACGATTCCATAGAAAATAACGATTCCCGCCGTAAACGTGATAACTGCAACCCTGAAATTGTCCTTTGATATTTTTCCGAATACATATAAGTTGGCGACAGCAGGCACGATAGCAAGAAACCTTGCCGCAACCGCCAGGGATAATATGAGCCCGTGAAATAATCCCGGATGTTTTCCTCCCGGGCGCTGCTTATCTGCCAGTATGACTATCCCCGACAACAGGAGGAATTCTACCCAGACATAATCGATCGTTTCGACCGAATAAACCCAGTTCAGAGGGGCAAATGCATAAATGACTGCGATCAGGATCGGGCTTGAAAGGTTCCAATGGCGCGCCAGCTTAAATATTAAATAGACGGAGTAACAAAAAATTACCGTGGTAAATGCATTCAGGAAAACCCATGTCAGCTTACTCCCAAGAAATAGAAAGTAAGATCCGGCGGATAAAATTTCGAGAAGCGGAAACCCCGGAGGCCTGGACGGAAAATATTCACCCATCTCAACCAGAAATTTGCCGCAGACCGCGACTCTCCAGGCGTCGGCACGTCCGAATCCCGTATCGAGAAATGGAATCCTGGTCAGGATGACAATTCCGATTAAACCGCCTATCCACAACAAATCGTGTTTATCGAGAATATATCCCCGGCTTTTTTTATCCAGGTCCCGCATATTTATTACAGCGCCAGGAATTCGACACCCTCCACTTCCCTCAGATTCTGCCGATAGGTCGCGTAGTATGTTGTCTCTGCACCCGGAAGGCAAAACACGCGGTAACCGGAATTGACAGCATCCTCGACCTGCGACGGTGACAGGAAATATTTATAGTACGGCCCTTCATTCCCCGGTACCGACCAGACTTCAATTTTTCTGCCATTCGAAAATTCCATTTCATCCGGACGAATGCCATCCACCAGAAACGAAATTATCGGAATTCCTATATTCCCCATAACAATTGCATTGTCCGGCAGCTCCATCGCAAGCAATTCCTCCGTCTGAGCCCAGAGCATCTGCCTGACAAGCATCTCGGTGTAAAAAGTCTCGTTCTGGTACGGCGCGATATTTTTTGCCCAGGCATTTTCAGATGGTTTTACTATTAATCCAAGCCCTTCTATATTGGCCTGCCACCACGGAATGTTAGCCACGAAAATCAGCATCGCAAGGATCAGAAGGTATGTTTTTCGGTTGATCGAGCCAAGGATAATGATTATGAAACCGGTAGCGGGGATCCAGTAATTCGGATGCAGGTGCCATAGATATGGAACCATAATAAAAATCGCCATAAGCGA
The DNA here is from genome assembly GCA_036397475.1 of bacterium. Taxonomy (GTDB): domain Bacteria; phylum JAJVIF01; class JAJVIF01; order JAPKYR01; family JAPKYR01; genus DASWIV01. The sequence goes on along the minus strand of DASWIV010000091.1, from coordinate 5,390 downwards.
TGGCACCCAGATTTTTCTGTCGCGGATTTTCCACCCGTTTACAAGTTTTTTCCGGCCCGCGATAAATCCAGTCATTACGGCGATCGAACATAGTGGACCGAATAAACCAATCGCTGGCGCGATGAATCTTCTGGTTAATCCCGCGCCCTTTATATCTGTAAGTCTGGACTGAATCGCATTCAGGCTGTTGAACCATTCCATATATTGCCCGAAATTATCGACCCTGATCAGTACGAACGAATAAAAAATCCCTGCAGTCACCAGAAATGCTGCTAGGAATTTCCCTGCCTCTTTCCAGGATTTTGTGGAAGCCCATATCAGTATCCCGAGCGGGATCAACTGGAATGCGGCGAAAAATCTAGCCGACGCTGCCAGTCCCAGAAGTATTCCCATTATTACCGGACGTTTCCCGGCACTAATTTTCTCAGACTCAAATGCGAGCACGGAAAGTACGATCAGCGATGTCATCCACAGGTAATCGATTGTTTCGACGGAATAGACCCAGTTTAGGGGCGCGAATGAATAAATAAACGCGACCAGGTTCGGATATGGAACATTCCATTTTTTCGCAAGCGACCAGATCGCCCATACCGAAACACAGAAGATTATTGTCGTAAGTGAATTGGTAAAGGTCCAGGTTAAAGGGGAAAATCCGAATATCCTGTACGCAAGTGCTGAAATTAATTCGAGGAGTGGGAATCCGGGAGGTCTTGACGGTATGTACTCGCCAAATTCCGCAAGCATTTTCCCTGACACTCCGACCCGCCACGCGTCCGGACGTCCGAATCCCATATCGAGAAACGGGATCCTGGTAATCAGTACGAGGATGATTGTAAAAAAAAGCCAGACTATTCCCGGGGAGTTTTTTCTGGATGGAATTTCAGCTTCGGATGTCATCACAGGATTCGCTTACACCGATACCAGTTCATGGCCGATGTCCTGCCTGTAGAACAGCCCTACGAAATTAATCCCGTTAATTTTATAGTAAAGTTTTTTCCTGCACTTTTCGAAATCCGTGTCCACAGCGGTTACCGCGAGCACACGGCCACCGGACGTAGAAATTTTCCCGGCGCCCTGCCTCGTCCCCGCATGAAAAACAAGGAGGTCATTGGTTTCTTCCAATTCAAGCACCTGCTCGGTGATGTCCAGCCCCTTTTCATATTCATCCGGATATCCTTCCGATGCCAGGATAACGGTCAGTGACTTTTTACCAGATGGTTTCAATTCTATCTCTCCAAGTTTCTTCTCGGTGCAGGCGATAAGCGCGTCCAGAAAATCTCCATCCATTAATGGCAGAACGGCCTGTGCCTCCGGATCGCCGAATCTGCAGTTATATTCGATCAAATTCGGACCGCCGTCAGTTATCATCAAACCGAAGTACAGGCACCCAGTATAATTTATACCTTCTTCGATCAGGCCATTTAAGGTAGGCTCGAGAATTTCCTTTGTAATTCTTGCGTCCATTTCATCGGAAATTTTTGGTGTGGGGGCGAACACGCCCATCCCACCGGTATTTGGACCCCTGTCGCCATCGTATGCGCGCTTGTGGTCTTGAGAATATAAGAATTTCCTGTATTCGTTTCCCGCGACAAGTGTCAGGAGAGTAGTTTCGAAGCCCGTGAGACGGTCCTCAATAATTATCCTGTTTCCGGCATCGCCGAATTTTTTCTCCACAAGGCAGGTATCGACCGCAGAATGCGCGTCGATTTTGTCGTCGCACACGATAGCGCCTTTGCCGGCAGCCAGACCATCCACTTTAACCACACAGGTTTCTTCCGCCCTGTCATTGACAAATTTATGAGCAGCTTCTGCATCGTCAAACAGGACATAGTCCGCCGACGGGATCCCGTGGCGTGCACAGAATTCCTTTGTGAAAACCTTGCTTCCCTCTACAACAGCTGCCTCCGCGACCGGTCCGAATACCTTAATTCCCTTTACAATCAACGCATCGGCAAGTCCTGCAACCAGGGGCGCTTCCGGACCGACAACTACCAGGTCCACTTCATTTTTAAATGCGTATTCTGCGATCCCATCGAAATTGTCGATGTCCAGATCGACATTGTGGCCAACCCGCGAGGTCCCCGCGTTCCCGGGAATCGTTGTAATCCTGGGTTTGTGGTGGCTTTTGTAGATCGCCCAGCCGAGAGCGTGCTCTCTTCCGCCGGAACCAATTATCAAGACATGCATTTTACTTTCCTGCTCCCGAGTGTGGATGTACCCAATTTAAGCAGGAAGTCAGGATATGCGCAAGAAATAATTTCAGGACCCGGTAATAATCAGCCAAGGTACTGCCTGTACCATTCCACCGTCTTTTTTATTGCGGCTTCATGGGGAGTCGGATTAGCGCCATACAGATTTTCAAATTTACTGTGGTCCACAATATAAGGTTCGCGGAATTCATAAATGATCTCCTCGACTTCCCTTATCGCTGGATCGAACCAACCCATGACTTTCAAAAGCCAGTCGGGTGCTACCTGAACTTTTCCCCTTACTTCCGCTTCCTTGAAAATGAGTTCCATCATTTGATTGGATGTAAGCGTTTCGGCATTGGGGGTAAACCAGACCTGTCCATAGGCACCTGGCTGGTCGCTTAAAAACACTGCCGACTTTGCGACATCGTCAATAAAAGAAAATGTATGGGGCATGGACGGTTTTCCGATCCATTGAATCGCTCCACCTTTAAAAAGCGCCTTGAAAAACCTTTCGCCTATCAATGCATTGGTTACGCCCGGTCCGTAATAATCCGATGCGCGCACAATCATCGCTTTTACTTTGCCTTCCCGGTGAGCTTCCATTAAACGATTTGATATTTCCGCGCGGAGCCTGCCCTTTTTCCCGGTAGCGGCATAGGGTTTGTCTTCGGTCATTTTTCCGTCGACCGGACCATAGCAATATAAATTATCACCGAAAATTATACTGGCTCCCGACGACCTGGCGCCTTCTATCATTCCATCCATTATCCTGGGATAGGTTTCTTCCCATTCAGGTCACAATATTCAACTCGTTCCAACCTGCCATGAAAACAATCCTTTAAATTTTTGTTTCCCCGGATTTTCCTTTACCGAATTTACTCATCCACGTATATAGGCCCAATGTGACAGGGAACAGGACAAACGCATAAATGAATTTCGACATCGTCAGCATATGAAGTGCCGCGTTCATTAATTCATCGCGCCCGACTCCAACCGTGTTCGCCGCAAAACCAAATCCCCAGTCTTTAATGGATGGTAACATGTAAATCAGCCAGACGAAAACCAGGAATCCAAATCCCCATAGCAGGGTGTACAGGAAAATTTGATAAACCGTGTGGACAATTTCATAATGCGGATGTTTCATCATGACACCTCTTTATTTAGTATCATACCTGACCCGAAAAGCAGAATACTATGCGGTAATCTTCTTGACACTTTTTGTAACTTATGGTAATTTTACATTGATTCGGCTCTCAGCGTTATCCACGGTAGTGGGTATCAAATTCAGCCGGATCAATCACACTGATACGTCGGATAAACATCATTATTGGTTGCACGATGCGGGTGTTCTTTCCTCATTTTCCAGAGAACGCTTGTAATTCATGACCCAATTAAGTATGCTTAACCGCCGTAATTATAGTGAATATCTTGACTGCGATGAAGTCGTGAGTCGGGAGGCATCATGCTTACCACCTGTCGAGCTTCCTTATTAACATTAGTTATCCTGCTGGCATTTTCTGTCGGAGCGTGCTCCGGTGGAGGATCGCCGGTAGAAGCCGGGACTGGTCCCGATCAGTCTCATTTCGCGAGCAGTATTTCCGGTACGGTATTTTACAATTCCGCTCCGGTAGCTTCGGGCCATGTTTTCGCGTATGACCTGGAAACATACGAGCTTGCCAACGAAACAAATATCAATTCAAACGGATCTTTTAACCTTGGTCTGGATGAAGGCCAGTATGTCGTCATCCCGGTAACTTCATCCGCCTGGCGGCAGCCGATCCTGAGTGAGACGTTTTCCAATTACGTCAACATCGGAACCGGCAACGATTACCGGATGGATTTCCCGCTCACATCGGAACTTCCATCCGGCGAGGAAATTATTTTCGGGTTTGTAACCTCAACCGAAAATGATCTTCCGATCGTTGGCGCAAGTGTTGCCGCGGCTGGACGTACGGCAAAGTCGGACGGTTACGGTTTTTACTTTATGACCGTGCCGGCCGGGACCGCGAACTTCAACGTCTCCGCACCCGGCTTCAACACTATCAACGTAAATATCAGGCAGGCACAGGGCAATCAGGAATTCTGGTCTACACCGTTCTTCAACCTCAGTCCTACCAACACGGTAGGCGGGAGTATCGGTGGAGTTGTCCGGGATGTAACTGACGGCACCGGTCTTGGCGGAGTCAGAATCACTCTGTCAATGCCTGGAGATCCACTCTTCGCCGATATCCAGTACCTGACTAATCTGGGTGGCCAATACAGGTTCTACAATCTTGCCGAAGGAATTTACAGGGTCAAATATGAACGACCCGGTTATTCCGATGGTACGCGCGATGGACTTGTAATCAAGGATCAGGACGACGCGATCATAAATGTCTTTATGAACGTGGAGACCGAGGGCCGTGGAGAAGTCTCGGGCGTTGTAAGAAACGCAGGAGTGCCACTCCCGGTATCTAATGCGAGAGTTTCGCTTTCAAATCCGCTCCTTGGCTCCAAAACAGCGATTACCGGTCCGACGGGAAGCTACAAGATTGAAGCTGTTGTTCCCGGCGATTACACGGTTACGGTAACCGCTCCCGGTGAAGGCGTTACTTTCTATGAAGCCCAGAGCACCTACCAGACAATCCGTGAAGGAACAAACCAGCTTGATTTCGCCCTTCGATTTATCAATGAGGGTGTACTCAGGGGCAATATATTCCTTACGGATTCAGGTTCCGGGCCGTTTGCCTTCCCACCGACCGGAGTCGATGTAACCGCTGAAAAACTGGGCGGACCTCTTACAGGCGTCAAATGGAAGACCAATTCTGATGGCAAGGGACAGTTCGTTTTCAACGGTATACCCGCTGGAACCTATATCGTCCAGGGCAACATTGTCTTCTCAACCGACGAGTCATATTTTGGGCAGGTGAACGACGTCCTGGTCAATGCGGGAGTTACGACAAATATTGATTTGGAACTCGCGATAGAATAACTGACGAAAGCTTGCTCCCCCTCGAAAGAGGGGGTTTTTTATATTGTTCTGTATCACTAGCCAAAGTGCTGGTTATGCGGTATCATTGAATAGAATTCTATATGCTTTTTAACTGTCACCTTGAGCGGGAGTGACGGCAAGACTTACGAAGGGATGAATAACGGAACGACATGAAAGAAATGATAGTCGATTCCATAATGCTCGACCTGGTCCAGAAGACCCCGGTC
>DASWIV010000090.1:0-7375 GCA_036397475.1 bacterium | reverse complement strand
CGAACAGGGTATCGACAAGCCGCTGGGTCTTGATTCTCACCTTACGGATCTTTCGTATCATTTCTGTTGGACTGGTCATATTTCAGTCTTCCATTATAGCAGAGTGTATGACGCACAATTCCTGAATTTTGTTCGCCCATTTGATAAATTAATCAAATGGTGTCTTTTTCATCATGAAAAAGATCTGCGTGTATACTGCTTCCAGGAGTAGGGCTACCAACATTGCCACCCTGCTGTATCAATCATATAATGGTAACGATTAAATTTTATTAATCGGACGGGTGAATTCTTGCCCGTACCGGGGGATTTTATTTTACCGGCATCCAGCTTATATGGACGCGTATATAAAAACCGAGAACCTGGTCAAGGAATATCCGAAACCCGGCGGCGGGAAAATTACCGCGGTCGATAAAGTCTCGCTTGAAATTTATTCCGGCGAGGTTTTCGCGTATGTCGGCCCGAATGGAGCCGGCAAAACCACCACCATAAAGATTCTTCTCGGACTCACCAGGCCAACCAGCGGGACATTCGAAATTTTCGGCGGCGACATTTCCGACCGCGAAATACGGTCCCATATCGGATTTCTTCCTGAAGAACACAACTATTACCCGTACCTGACGGTCGATACGGTCCTTGATTTCTACGCCCGGCTGTTCGGCATGGGAAAGTCGGAACGCAAAAAAGCGGTAAACGAGGTTGTCTCCATGGCGGGGCTCGAAGACCGCCGTACAACCAAACTGAAAAATTTATCCAAAGGCCTTCAGCAGAGGGTCGGACTCGCACAAGCCCTTATCAATGACCCCGACCTGCTGCTCCTTGATGAACCCGCGAGCGGCCTCGATCCACTCGGTCAGGCGGATCTGCGAAAATTGATAATGCAGTGCAAGGAGTCCGGCAAAACAATTTTTCTGAATACTCACGACCTCTCCGATGTCGAGCGGGTAGCCGACAGGGTAGGCATCCTCGATAACGGCCAGCTTAAAACGGTCCGCTCCGTAAAGGAAATTACTTCAACGCAGGAAGGCGTCATCGTTAAGGCGGAACCGATCCGTGAAGAAAGCCACCTTAAACCGATAAAGGAAATTGCCGAAAGTGTCGAAATGTCCGACGGATTTACGTGGATCGAATTGTCCGACGAGAGCAAGGTCGGCGCGATTCTCCCGCTGCTGAAAAAAGCGGACAGTAAGATGATCACGGTCGAACAGAAAAGGCTGAAACTGGAAGACTTCTTCCGTGGCACTGTAACAAGCCGTGGCGACAGCTGGGTGGAGCCTCTTCCTGAACCAAGAAAACCGACCGGTCCGAGCAATGACACCGGAAAATCGGGGGGTGAGGGTTGATGGACGCTTATATCACCAATTTCATTTATTGGTGGGACCACTTCCTTGGACCCCAGTGGGACATTGTCATTCCGGTTCTTCTTGTACTGACCGGAATAATATGGTTGTTCGGAGTTTACCTTCGCGGTAAATTCAGGTTCCTTCCCGCACTGGCCATCGCGCGAGTGACAATCCAGGATTCTATCGGGCGAATGGAAGTTGTCATCCTTCTTTTAATAGGCGTACTGGTCCTTGGAGTAAATGGAATTATCCCGAACACGGCACAGGGACGGAATACACTCGACCAGTGGATGAACCTGGAAATATTCCAGGAGAGGCTCAAGGAATGGGGTGGCGGGGTTGATATCACCGAGTATGAGACAGGAAGCCTTCCCGGAACAAATCTCTCGGTCGTCAACGGCGAATCAGGAACGGTCTCGATCGTTCCCGGAGAGACTGATACAGGTTCGCCCGAAATACAGGACACATTATTGAACGCGGATGGGGAAATATCTCCCGATGAGCGTCCGGAAGGCGTAACGGCTGAAGAATTCAGTGAAAGCGAACAGCAGAGAAAAATGCAGTCGCTTATCTGGCAGGGAGCGTTCCTGATGGCGGACTTTTTTGTCGCGCTGATCGGATTCGTGCTTGCAATGGTCGTTTTACCCACCGAATTGAATCGCGGAGTGATCCTGTCAATTCTGCCAAAGCCAGTCACCCGGGAGGAATATGTCTATGGCAAGGCGCTCGGGATCTGGGTGATAGTTGCGGGATGTTTCCTGCTGCTGTCACTTGAATTGTTTTCCATACGCGCGATCTTCGCCGTCATGGATGGAAGAAACCCCGTCGACTGGAACCTTGTCAAGGCGATGGCATTGTTCCCATTCAAGTACTTTACCCTCGTGCTTATTATCATGGGAATGACTTTGAGGATGCCGGAAGTCCCGGCAGCGATAGTCGGGCTGGCAATTTTCGGGTGCGGGCATTTCCATGACAGGATATTCGAAATTTCACAGGCTCCCGACCTCGCCCTTATTTTCAAGATCCCGCTGAAGATCTCTTACTGGATGATCCCGCACCTGTCCCAGGTGACATTCAGCATCCTCGACGTTTTCCAGAGCCTGATAACAAGCTGGGAGGAGCTGTGGGGCTGGGTGTGGCAGATCACGATTTACAACATCCTCTTATTGTGGCTCCTCAGTTACCTTTTCCGCCGCAGATCTCTCTAAGATTCCCACACATTAAGTCCAGGTTACCGGATAAGAGAATAAGACCAGCCTGGCAACCCATTTTTACGCATTGAATTACGGAAAACTCCTCCATACTTGTTACTACCACGCATCTATAGTATTTTTCCCTGAGCAATTTAGACTTCTGATTGGATATTAATAGAGTGTTAACCGCTGAACTCAGACAATTATTTCTCGATTTCTTTCGCTCGAAAGACCATCACATAGAGCCGTCCGCGCCTCTTATACCTCCTGCCGACGATAAATCGCTCCTTCTCATCAACGCCGGAATGGCTCCGCTCAAGCCGTACTTTCTCGGATTGCAGGACCCGCCTTCAAGCAGGATGGCGTCAGTCCAGCGATGCCTACGTACGAACGATATAGACGAGGTCGGCAAAACCCCGCGGCACCTGACCTGTTTCGAGATGCTCGGGAATTTTTCATTCGGTGATTACTTCAAGAAAGAGATCATCCACTGGTCGTGGGAATTCCTTCGTGAGTGGGTGAAGATCCCGGTTGAAAAACTTCGAGTGTCGGTATTTGAAGACGATGATGAAGCTTTCAATATATGGGCGAAAGAAATTGGCGTCCGCGAGGACTGGATTTACCGGCTTGGTGAAAAAGACAACTTCTGGTTCATGGCGGACACCGGACCATGCGGTCCCGACACCGAAATTTTCTATGACATCGGTGAGGACCTCGGACCCAATGACACGCCAGCAACCGGGGGAGACAGGTGGGTCGAGATATGGAACCTGGTTTTTACCCAGTTCGACCGCCAGCCCGATGGAACGCTCAACCCGCTCCCCAAAAAGAATGTCGATACAGGAATGGGCCTGGAACGTACGTCGATGGCTCTCCAGGGACATACTTCCGTTTTTGAAACGGACTCATACAAACCCATAATAGATATTTTCCGCGACGCAACCCCGCCGGATATTCTCCTTGATAAAAAATACATGAAGGGCGGAGTGAATTCACTGTATGTCGTCGCCGACCATATCCGCGCGATTGTCATGTTGATCGCGGATGGCGTGTACCCGTCGAATGAAGGGCGTGGATATATACTCAGAAGATTACTGCGTCGCGCCCTTGTTCATCTGATGCGCCTTGAGCAGGAAAATAAATCGCTTCTACGGGCATTCGATCCGATCCTGGACATGTGGGGAAATATCTACCCGAATATAGTCGAGCGGAAAGATCACATTGAAAAACTGGTGAAGGTCGAAGAAGACAATTTCCGGAAGATGATCGAAACTGAATCGATGCGACTGTTCGGGGACCTGCATGAACTGAAAAATTCCGGTGTCAGCGAAGTGCCCGGCGACCGGGCGTTCGACTATTATGAAACCCGTGGGGTGCCATTAGAGGTCATAGAGGAACAGGCAGCCACTCATGGATTGAGTGTAGATGTGGCTGGATTTAATGCCGCGCTTGAAAAGGCAAAGGAAAAAAGCCGCGCGGTTACAGGCGAGTTACTTGATAAGGACCAGAGATCGAAAGACGCGGTGAAGTCGAAGGAAAGATCGGAATTTACAGGCTATGGCCGGACGGTCGAAGTAAGCGCGCTGGTAGAGTACGATCCCGAACACAATTTTGTTGTGCTGGATAAATCACCATTCTACGCTGAATCGGGCGGACAGATCGGCGATACCGGAATCCTCAGGTTTGATGGCGGAAGTTTTACTGTCATCGACACCCAGAGAAAAGCGGAAACAATTGTCCATCAGATCGATCCGGAAAAAACGACCGGCGACCCGGCTAACTTAGCGCCCGGCGATCCGATCGAAGCGCGTGTCGATGAAGACAGGAGAAAAGCGATACGTCGCGCGCATACGGCAACTCACCTGTTGCATGCGGCCCTGCGTGAAACTCTCGGCGACCATGTCCAGCAGGCGGGTTCTCTTGTGGAGCCTGACCGGTTCCGTTTCGACTTTTCCCATTACCAGCCCCTGACCGATGAAGAAAAGTCAACTGTCGAAGATATGGTCAATAAGAACATTTTCGCGGAATACGATGTACATTACAGGACAGTCCCGATCGCGGAAGCGAAAACCGCCGGCGCGATGATGCTGTTTGGAGAAAAGTACGGAAAGGATGTCCGGATGGTCTGGATCGGCGGGCGAGAAACGATGCCGACTCCCGATTCGGTTGTGTCTACCGAATTATGCGGAGGGACACATGTCGACAACACAGGTGTGATCGGGCAGATGATCATTACGTCGGAAGAATCAGTCGCGAGCGGCGTAAGAAGGATAGAAGCGGTAACAGGCAAACGAGCGTATGAACTTGCGCGCCGGAATTACGTGGTCCTCCAATCGATAAGCGACACGCTGAACATCCCGTCCAGGGATCTCGAACGGGGAATCATAAAGTTCAGTGAGACTCTTAAAAAACTCGAACAGGAAAAGAAGAACCTGGAACAGAGACTGGCAAGCGGCACGGCCGGAGCAGGGCAGGCTGAAGAACAAAAAATTGGAGACTTTAATGTACTTATAATGCCGGTCGAGCAGATTCCAGCGGACACCGCGTCGAAAATTCTCGATAAAATGGTTGAATCCGGGTCAGCGGTACTCGCGTTTTCGGTTGTTAATAACGAGGGTAGTGGATGGGTATTGGTCAGATGCAACGAATCCGCGGTAAAAGCAGGCGCGCATGCGGGGAAGATTTTGAAACAAGTTGCTGAGGCGATGGGCGGAAAGGGCGGCGGCAAGCCTACATTCGCACAGGGCGGAGTCGATCCGTCGAAATACGAAGAAGGAAAAACCGCGTTCATCAACGCGGTAAAATCGATTTAATTCAGATACCCGATCGCTTTCAACTGCTCTTCGGTTTCCGAACTCATTTCGTATCCATCGCTGCCATCATCATCTTCAGGATCTATTCCGGGTACCGCGATCACATAACAGGCGGTTTTCCGCGTATCGTAGTTATCGGGAAGCAGGGCCGGCCATGGAAATTCAGCGATTTTAACGGTTGCTTCACCGTCGGGGTCAGCATCCGGTGTGCCGAAGGGGAAAAATCTGTCGCCCGGATCTTCGCCGTTTACCCGTATCGACACTTCCATATCGTATGAAAATCTGGATGGATAAATTACAAGTTTTTTCACCACTGCAAGGTTTTCATCGTCACGCCCGACATCGAAGGTGATTTCATTCCCCTCGATGCTGTATACGTCATGATAGCTGAAAACCATGGTCTTTATGAAATCTACTCCACCGGGAAGTGTCAATGTACCGGTAAAATTTATTTCCGCATCGTCAGGCGAATGTACGAAAACCAGCATAAATACAGGATCGCGCGGGATGACATTCGTGCGGATGTCCTGTACAAGCCTGTCCGTTAATTCCGGGTCGCTGCCTGCGAGATCGTTGAATTCGCCAGGATCGGTCGAAAGATCGAATAACGACACGTCCGACGTGTCGAAATCCAGAATACATTTGTATGGCCATTCAACCGCGAATTTCTCCGCCTTCTCGAAGCACTCATCTCCGAATACAATTCTTTCACTCTCCACATCTTCATTTAAACTTTCCTGCAGCGGAACTCCGGTCAGATCATCAGGAATCTGTAACCCGGCATAGGCAAGTATTGTCGGGAGAATATCGAGGTACGACACGGTATTGTCGATTCTGGTGTTCCCGGGAAATCCCGGTCCCCTGACCAGAAGCGGGGCCCGCACCTGCTCCTCGTGCTGGCCGTGCCCGTGTCCAAGCCGATTATGTTCGTAGAATTCCTCACCATGGTCGGCGGAATAAATCACCAGTGTGTTTTCAAGGTATCCATTCTCTTCCATCCAGGTGATCAAATCACGGATCGAATCGTCGACAAAGTTTACTTCGGCGTTATAAAGATTCCTGATCTGCTCAATGTCTTCCCGTGACGGCTCGACATCGCCGAGTTTCCACGAGTTTTGCTCAAGAAATTCAGATTTGAATTCGCCATTGTATTCCGGGTCAGAAAATTTCTCGGCATACTCCAATGGGGGAGTGTAATCCGAGTGAGGTCCCTGGAAATGGAGAAAGCAGAACCAGCTCTGCCGATCCGACCTTGAAATAAATTCCTTCGCGTTTTCAACAGATTCATCCGCCGGCGCATCGTACGTGTACCAGACGCTGTCCATTCCCTGCTCGAATCCGGAATTATCGGCGCCAATCCACGGATTCCCGCATACGGTTTGAGTCGCATAGCCGTACCTGCGCAAAATTTCTCCCGCAGTCAATGCCGATCCCGGAAGATGCTCGGTGTAACCGGTTGCGCCGATAGTAGATGGATACTGCCCTGTCAGCATGCTGGAAAATGACGGAAGAGTCCATGGCGCCTGCGACCAGGCGCGATCGAATACCGTCGACGATTCCGCCAGTTCCGAAACAAACGGAGTTGTTCTCTCATCGTCGCCATATATGGAACACGCATCCCTGCGCATCGTATCGATCCCGATCAGCAGAATATTTTTATGATCATGGTCTTCCGGATAATATATGTGAGGCTGGCCAAAGAAAAGATTGACGTCTTCCTTTCCGGCGAGAGGCCCCTGTGCGCCGAAAACCAGCTCGTATAGCCCGGAATGATCGGAAAGGTCGAGGTCCAGATCCACCCACGACTGTACCAGTGTATTTATATCTTCCGGCTGAGACTGGAAAAGAACTTCAATTGGATTATCGGGCTTATCGTCGATTTTCTTTATTGCGATGATTCCACCGATCAATCCGGCTATTGACTCAATATCCAGAACCAGCCTGAGCCTGGTTGATAACCTGGCTCCTTCTTCAAGGTACACGGGGATACGGATTATCTGCTCTTCCGGAATTACCCATCCCTCGATCG
>DASWIV010000089.1:0-4186 GCA_036397475.1 bacterium | reverse complement strand
GATTATTTCTTTCAGGGACAAACAGACCGTTAAACATTCAAAGGTGGACAGGGCTGATGATATAGGTTACAGGGCGATGTATACCTCCCGGAAATATCAAAAGCCAGAGTATACATCTTCATATGGATCATCCACTAAATCTGATCCTGATTTTGTGGATGAAGAACTGGAAAAATTGATCAGGTTTGGAAAATTATCCGAGGCAAGATTGTATTTAAAGGATATGCTCGATGTCGCCAGGGAGATGAATGACGAGTTGATGCAGGCGAATTACAGGAGATATGAAGCCAGGATCACGGAACTAGGCAGAAAAAATAAACTGGGCGGCAGCAGCCGGAAATCTGAAGAATAATATTTTTTCCATACATCAATACGATTATTTTCAATATTAAAGTATTGCATTAGTAGCATAATATTTGTATCATTTATCCGCGTTACCACGCTTAAAAGTAAACACGCAAACTACCGGTAGGGCATTCCCGGTATCCGCAACAACTGGAGGCTGAATTCATGGAGATCAGACTAACGTCAAGGCTTATCCTGCTGTTAGCCGGACTAGTCATAGTATTTACATCTAACGCGTGTGGTGGATTATTTAATAATGGCGGCGATGTCAACAGCGACCTGAGAGCGGCACTTGCTGACAATAACATTTACGCCCTGGATATTCCCCGCCTGCATTCCCAGGCCAAGGTCAACCTTGGGCAGTCGCTTTTTTTTGATAATTTGCTCAGCGGAAACAAAAACATATCGTGCGCGACATGCCATCATCCGTCCGAATCTACCAGCGATGGAAGATCGCTTCCTATCGGCGAAGATGGCCATGGACTTGGTCCGGACAGGACATTCGGAGACGATGGGAGATTAATTCCGAGAAATTCTCCGGAAATATTCAATCGCGGAGCGACAGAATGGCACACCATGTTCTGGGACAGCAGAGTATCAGGAAATCCAATTGATGGATTCACCTCTCCTGCAATGGAACAGCTTCCCGACCGCCTTGAAAGTGTTCTGGCGGTTCAAGCCATGTTCCCTGTGACGTCGCGGGATGAAATGAGGGGACATCCCGGCGAGCTCGATGTAAGTGGCGAACCGAACGAAATGGCGGCATTCGATGACCAGGATTTCACGGGAATGTGGGAAGCCCTCATGGACCGGATCCTTGCCATTGACGAGTATAAAGTCATGTTCGCGGCGGCGTATCCTGATATTCCGGAAGACGAGCTTGGATTTGAAGATGCTGCGAACGCCATAGCGGCATTCGAAGCAGCGGCTTTCGCGTTTGAGGATACACCGTTCGACAGATTTATTAACGGGGACGACAACGCGATGAGCGAGGATGCCAAACTTGGCGGACTGATATTTTACGGAAAGGGAAACTGCTCCCAGTGCCATACTGGAAGCCTCCTCACCGACCAGGAATATCACAATATAGCAATTCCTCAGCTGGGACCGGGTAAGGGCGATAGCGCTCCGCTCGATTTCGGAGGTTTCCTCACATCCGGCGATGCGCAGGATAAATTCGCGTTCAGGACTCCATCTCTCAGAAATGTTGAGACAACAGCTCCGTACTTCCACGATGGTTGTTTCATGACACTGGAAGAAGCCGTAAGGCATGAATTAAATCCCCTGGAGTCATGCGCAGACTATACCGGAGACGAATTGATAGATGAGCTCAAGCCGACACTGGCAAGCGACCCATCGGTCCTGGAAGAAATGTCCATGACGCTTGATCCGGTCAAGGAATCGCCTGTGAACCTTACTGATGAAGAAATCAGTCATTTGATAGCGTTCCTGAAGTCATTGACTCATCCGGATTCACTGACACTGGCTGACAGGGTTCCGGGCGAAGTGCCATCGGGGTTGCCCCTTGATGAGTAATTAATTTTATTGATAGAAATTAAGAAGCCATCCGATCACGGATGGCTTTTTTTTAATCTGATTGTAATTTACGCGTTAATGGTGGCTGTCATCATTATGATGGTCATCATCATGATGGTCATCGTCGTGATGTCCACCGTGGTCATCATCTTCATCGTGGTGGCTGTCGTCCCCTCCACGAAGGTGAGTTTCATTGTAAACCGGATCGAGTGTCATTAGAAAATCGTAAATTGCTCCAAGATCCTGGTCAGTCATTCCTGCATAAGCATTCCAGCCCATGGGAGTGTTCCTGGGGCGGTCATCGGTGATTACCCTGAGATCAAACCGACTCCGCTTTTCGGCGAATTCATGAATGAACTTATCCTGAGTCCAGTCTCCGATACCCGATTCAACGTCCGGAGTAATGTTATGTGATACTACTGTTCCTCCCGGAAGATTGAATTCCAGGCCGCCGGAAAATAAGAACGGTTCACCCGATCCTGCTTTTTCCCATGGCGTATGGCATCCGACGCATCCTGCGGCTGTGACAAGGTACTGTCCTGAAGCCACTGTATCCGATGGGTCAGGACGATCCTGGAATGCAGGCTCGACCTGGAGGCCTGATGAATCGAAGTCCGGATTGAGTTCTCGCTCGGGAACTTCAAATTCAATCGGCTCAATTGTTCGCAGATACGCGACGATGGCGCGAATATCCTGCTCTGCAAGGGTACTGTAGCGCTCGTACGGCATAATCGGCATTATTGAGTCTCCATTATGGTCTATCCCGGATGTCAGGGCGCGAAAAATTTCATCGTCAGTCCAGTCTCCAAGTTCATAAGGTGTGATGTTGGTAGCGTAGACAGTACCGTACTCACCGCTAAATTCATGTCCGCCCTGCCCTTCCGTTCCCGGGACCACAGGGGCTGAATAAAGTCCCCAATCGCGTTCAGAATGGCAGTTAAAGCACGCCATGACATGGTTAACCAGATATTCGCCCCTGGCCACCATGTCCCCCGATTTATGAATGTTTGAGAGAGAAGTACCTGGATTATTATCCCTGGCATCCGCGGTGTTCTGGATGCTCCCCAGGATCAAAATCAAACCCGATAAAAGTAGTACAGAAAAACTTCTGTGGATATTCATCACTTAAATTACCTCGGTTAATTGAAATTAATACTCACGATTATGCGTCGGGGTTTGCTGATTTTCAATCAGGATTTAACTTTAAAAGAACCTCGGTAAACGGAATTGGATGATTATATGCCCGGGAATTGATTATAATACGGCGAATCCATGGATATGTCCGATCAGAAGCTGGCTATAAACATCGTCGAGTTTCAAAAACGCTACGATAAACAAGTTGCGGTAAGCAGCCTTACGCTGAAAGTTGCACGGGGAACATTTTTCGGATTCGTCGGTCCGAACGGTGCCGGAAAATCCACGACCATCAACGCCATGGTTGGTTTGATACGTCCAAGCAAAGGATTGATCGAAATCAATGGATGGAATGTCGAACAGAATCCGCTTGAGGCGAAGGGATCGATAGGATTCATGCCGGAGGAAGTAATTCTCTATGAGCGTCTCACATCCAGGGAGTACCTGAATTTTATCGGGCGAATGTATGGCATGGTAGAATCAAAGATCATTGACAGGAGCAAAGAGCTTCTTGATATGCTGGATCTTGAACCGGACAAATTGATGGGAGCATATTCGATGGGAATGAAAAAGAAAGCCGCCATAGCGGCTGCGCTTATCCACGACCCGCCGGTAATAATTCTTGACGAGCCTTTCAGCGGGATCGATGCAACCACCGGCAGCAGGATACGAAAGGTCCTGAATGAAATGGTCGGCGCCGGCCATACTGTCTTTTTCTCTTCCCACGTACTCGAAACCGTGGAGCGAATCAGTTCTGTTATTGGAATAATCAACAAGGGACAACTCCTGTCAGCGGGGTCTCTGAACGATATACTTACCCTGGCAGGATGCGATGGTTCCGCGTCGCTGGAAGACGCATTTTTGAAACTGGTATCTACTGCCGAGCCGTCAGAAGAGCCATCTGTGTAATTAAAGCGAACTTTGGAACGACTTGAATATCTCATACGAACCAAGGTACTGCTAACGTGGCGGTTATATACCCGTAACGCGATAGCTTCGCTTGAAACGCTGATCTTCGCGCTCGTTTATATTATCTGGCTTCTAACTTCGTGGCACGTTTCAAGGTTCGTATTCGCTCAGGGATCTCAATTCCGTATTCCACCGGAACTTATTTTCATTGATGTCTTCACATTCATTTTGTTGTCCTGGCTTTTATTTTCACTTGTCGGAT
>DASWIV010000088.1:0-7118 GCA_036397475.1 bacterium | reverse complement strand
CCTGTTCTTCGCCATTGATTGCCTGGGTGAAATAGTCGAATGTACCCGAATCCGTTCCCGGACCGTAAAGTTCAATCTTCGTATCCGGCCAGCCCGGACGAACATCGCTCCAGTTCATTACCTGGCCTTCGGCTTCCGGAGCCCACAGGGTATGCAGTTCATCTACTGTCATGTAATCCACCCAGTCGTTATCCGAGTGAACAACAACCGCGATACCGTCGTACGCGACCGGCAGCTCTACGTATTCCACACCGTTCGCTTCGCATTCAGCGGCTTCCGACGGCTTTATGGGTCGGGATGCATCAGATATCTGCGTTTCGCCTTCCTGGAATCTTTTGAATCCTCCGCCAGTTCCGGAAAACGAAACGGTAATATTGACGTCCGAATTTACCTTCCCAAATTCTTCCGCAACAGCCTCGGTGATCGGGTAAACTGTCGATGACCCGTCGATATCAATCACTCCGCTTGCTGAAGATCCTCCATCTCCTCCACCATTACTTCCCGACTGCCCTTGAGGCGACGGGCATCCTGCGAAAACAAGCATCGCTGCAATGGCACAGATTATCGTAAGATTTTTCACGTCAATTACTCCTTGAATATCTTTATTAGGTACGGTTTAACGGTCGTACCTTACATTTCGTTTGTTACAGAATTATGGCAGCCGGGTAACAATCCAGAAATATGCGAACTTGATAAATTATCGAAATGATTTCTCCTTGGGAACCAGCTTACGTAACAGTTGGCGGCACCTGTCCACCTTAAAATAATTCAGGCGTTTTCAGGAGTCGCTAATGGCAGCGTGAACCAGAAAATCGATCCATTCGGAGTATTCTCCCCGACACCGACCTGTCCGCCCATTGAGCTTACCAGGTGCTTCACGATCGACAATCCCAGGCCGGTTCCACCGGTGTCTTTCGACCTGCCCTGGTCCACCCGGTAAAATCTCTCGAAAATTCGTGCCCTGTCCCGCTTCCTTATTCCGGCTCCATGATCCGCGACAGAAACCTTTACGCAGCCGTTCTCAATTGACGAACTGACTGCTATTTTCTCGCCCGGTCCGGAATACTTGATCGCGTTATCGAGAAGATTGACTATCACCTCGTCGATCGCTGTACGGTCTCCCATTACTTCCACTTTTTCATCCAGGCGGAATTCGATTTCCTGTTTTTTCTGTTCAACTACAGCATTCAGCGATTCGACAACTGCCCTGATTATCCCTGTTAATTCAAGCTTCTCACTGGAAATCCTGAACGTACCCGACTCGATCCGGCTTATTGTCAAAAGATCTCCGATAATGCCCCCGAGTCTTTCGGCATTTCTGACTATCGCGCCGATAATTTTCTCCGATTTTTCCCTATCATTGATCGCACCGTTCATCAGCGTTTCCGCGTTTGCCCTGATGACCGACACCGGCGTCCTTAATTCATGCGATACATTCGCGACAAATTCCTTCCGGATATTTTCTAAGCGCCGCATGTCGGTGATGTCCTGCATGACAACTACGGTAATGTTCGACGTGTACTGCGATACCGCATTGACCAGTACCCGCTTCTTTTCAGTGCCCTGAAAATCAATCTCAACCGTACCCGAATTTCCCGGGTTGAGAGATTCCGTCATTTCGTGCAGAACTGGAACCCGTATTGTTTCAAGCAGTGTCTTCCCGACTGGAGATTGGTCTATCTCAAGCAGTTTCTGAGCTGCGGAATTCGTCATGGTGATGACATTGTCCCTGTCGATCGCGATCACAGCTTCCCCGATTCCTTCAAGCACAGCTTCAAGGTGCGATCTCTGGCTCGCAAGCTCCTGCACCATGATTTCAAGTTCGTCCTGAAGCCTGTTAAGCGAACCCGCGAGCCCGCTTATCTCGTCGGACGTTTTTATCGTGATCCTCGACTTCTCTTTCCCCTCAGCGATATTCTTCGCCTGTTCGATAAGGTTCCTGAGGTCGGCGGACATCAGGTGCGACGCCAGCAGGGTCATCACGATCGCGATTCCCAGTCCGAGAATTCCCGCGCCTGTGATGCTCCATCTTAAAAGCACCACATTTCTGTCCACTTCGCTTAATGGCATTGCGGCACGGATTACGCCGGTTGTTTCGCCTGTGCTGAACGGTATGGCGTAGTACAGCATGTCAGTGTTTAAAGTTGAGCTGTACCGGCGTGAGTCGCCGGCTCCTGATCCCAGAGCGGCTTGCACTTCAGGACGGTTGGAATGGTTCTCGATTTCCGCTACTTCCCCGGGTGACAGCATGGAGTCGCCCAGCACAGTTCCATCCGAGTTGACCAACGTTATTCTGATTCCGGTGGAGTTGC
The DNA here is from genome assembly GCA_036397475.1 of bacterium. GTDB lineage: Bacteria > JAJVIF01 > JAJVIF01 > JAPKYR01 > JAPKYR01 > DASWIV01. Next base: position 4,806 of record DASWIV010000088.1, on the reverse strand, counting down.
CTATCCTGTCGGCAAGTTCGTCGAACGAGTATTCCGAGTTACCCGTCCCAGCGACTTCAACGATTTCCTTTCCCGAATTCGCGGCAGTGTGAAGCCGATCCCGGATATCCGACTCAAGCCTGCCAACCAGCCCGTACTCAAGGTATAAACTGCTGATGAATACTACAATGAGTATCAGGAAAAATGAGATTAAGAATAATTTTCCCCTGATCCCGACTCTCAAATATCGTCCTCCTCGGGCTTAGACCTGAAACGATACCCCACCCCCCTTATAGTTTCAATGTAGTCGCCCGCCGAGCCTATTTTCTGCCTCAGGCGCTTGATGTGAGTGTCTACCGTCCGAGTTGTAACCTCCGATTCAATTCCCCACACATCGTTCAGAAGCATGTCACGCGACTGCACCCTGCCTTTTCTGTTAAGCAATGTAACGAGCAACTTGAATTCGAGAGCGGTCAACGGAACTTCCTCATCCTCCACCTTGAGCATATGCGCGGGATGATCGATTCTTAAAACGCCGAATTCGGATAACTCGGTATCGTCCGATGGAGAAGACGATCTTTTCAGCACAGCCTTGATTCGCAGCATCAATTCCCTGACACTGAACGGCTTGACTACATAATCATCGGCGCCGGATTCAAATCCAACCACCTTGTCGATCTCCTCGCCCCTCGCGGTGACCATAATTATGGGAACACGTTTAGTCTTATCTGTCTGTTTTAGGCGCCGGCAGACTTCGATGCCTGTCACATCGGGCAGCATGATGTCTAAAAGTATCAAATCAGGAGCAGGGTCCATCAGCGCCGACCGTATTCCATCTTCACCGTTTAACGCGGTACGTGTCCTGAATCCTTCGTTTTGCAGGTTGTACTCGATTGTTTCGAGAAGATCCGATTCGTCTTCGATGACCAATACAGTAAGTGGCACTGTAACTCACCCGCCTTTCCCGAGAATAAATTGCCGTACAAAATGGAATACTGTCAGCAAATTTACCCGATTTCAAGCATGTCACTACATTGTCACCTGTGTGAAGATATCGTCACAGGCGCGGGATGATAACTACCTCGGGTAATTCCGGTTCTTCCTCATCTTCCCACTGGCATTCTCCATGCGTCATTTCCAGCATTTCACCTACAGTGACAAATTCATATCCCTGGTTTCTGAGAGTTTCCACGATCAACGGAAGCGCTTCACGCGTCTGCTGAATTCCATCGTGCATCAGAATAATTCCGCCGTTCGACGCGCGCTGAGTTATTTTTCGGTAAATCTCACTCGGCGGCGGCTCCAGGTAATCACCCGCATTCGCTGTCCATAAAACGGTCGTCATTTCATTTTCGTAGGCGACATCAACCACATGGTCATCGTAATTCCCTCCAGGCGGACGGAACAGGTGAATCCTGGTTCCGGTAAGATCGAATACCAGCTTGTTTGTATCGATGAACTGGTGTTTTAATTCATCGTCATCGACAGTCGTCATGTTCGGATGGTCCCATGAATGATTTCCGATCTCGTGTCCGGCGTTGGCGATCGCTACCAGTCCTTCCGGACGCCAGTTGACAAATTCACCCTCAACAAAAAATGTCGCTTTTATGTTGAGGACATCGAGGAGGTCGAGCATTTCCCGCACATCCGGCATGGGAGCGTCGTCGATTGTGATCGCAATATATTTAGGACTGCCGGTCGGGCCTATGCGGTAAAGGTCGGGCCATCCGTCGCCTGTATCGGCAGATATCGGAGTGATGGCAATTAATAAAGAAAGGGTGATCAGAAATTTGAAAATTTGAGATGAGTTTTTTTTCATTTGGATTTCACATTAATAAGTTCAGCCAGTTTAACGTACGATTCAACGGATACTTCCTGCGGACGTGCTTCCCTCTGAATTCCGGCTTCAGCAAGCAACGAAAGTATATCCGAATTGTTCAATTCAGGAAATGCGGATTTGAGATTGTTCCGAAGCATTTTACGTCTCATGTGGAACGATTGCTTGACGAGCCGTTCAAATAAATCCACTAAGTTCAGTGGCACTAGAGGTTCGTCATGCCGGACCATTGAAATTACTGAGCTCATTACTTTAGGTGGAGGTTTGAATGCTTCGGGAGGGACATCGGAGAGTATTTCGGTAATCAGAAATGCACCAAGGGAGACTGTCAGGCGTGAATACTCAGAATCTCCATGCTTTGCGCATATTCTTTCGGCTACTTCTTTCTGGATAAGGAAAATCGCACGGTCGAAATCTAGGGTCGAGTACGCAAGACTCAGGAATAGCGGTGATGTGATGTAGTAGGGAATATTGCCTGTAATTACAAGCGGTTCGTTATTCTCGATTCCAAGAGAATCCCTGTCCCATCTTATTTGAAGGGCGTCGGTTTCCCTTATCAGGATATTATCTCCCCATTTGGGGGAGTGCTCCCGCAGGTGGTCAGACCATTTTGAATCGATCTCATAGATGATCAACCGTTTGCAGTCTTTTGCTATTAATTTTGAAAGAGCGCCCTTACCGCCACCGATCTCAATGCAGGATTCGTCGTTTTTAAGGCGCAGGAACGACGAAATCTTCTCAAGTTCGTGGTGGTCTGCAAGCCAGTGTTGTCCAAGTTTCTGTCCGGGCATCGGATGGGAAGTTTATCATTTTTGGGAATGGGAAATTAAGGGTATAATTAGTTAACTCTCTAAGGAATCGATGCATGGAAAGCGAAAACTCTCAAGAATCTTTATCAGAAGAAACACTCAAAAGCGCAGTACAGCCTTCCCATGACAGCAAGTCGAAATTCCCAAAGCTGCTCTGGATAATATTCTTCATCGCCATATTTGGTTACTTTGGCTACGGAATCTGGTTAAATGCCAGGTGTGGGTTTACAGAAAAGCGAGCTGTCAATATTCTTCGCCAAATCGGAAAAAGCCAGTTAGCTTATCAGGGAACGAACAATTGGAGGGTGTACGCTACTTTCGAGGGCATGGTCAATGATGGTTATATTGAAAGGAAATACACTCAGGACAATATTATTCAAGAGTATAGCTTGACATGGAGAATCTATCCTGATGCAGCCACTGAACAAAAATTCTATGAATTTTATTATAGTGCTGATGAAATCCCGTATGTTTTACGTGCCGCATATAAGCCTGAAATTATCCCGGCTTCAAGGGGCGCTTCCACGTTCACAATAATCGCATATCCTGACATACCCAATAAATGTGAGCTGGGTACCTTTGGAATAAGCGATTGGCAAGTGGTGAGGATGTATGTCGATGACCCTGAAGTCTCAGAGGATAGTTTCTCCAGTTGGTCCAGAATAGATTAATTTTCCTTCGTTAAGAATTAATCAGACTCAATAACTCCAAAAATCTAAATTTTTTCATCGTGAAGTGTTAAAATACCGAGCCTATGCCACCCGTTCCATCTACGGCGAAAATCGTTATCATCGGCGGCGGAGTTGTCGGACTCTTCACCGCATGGGAACTTGCGTCCCGTGGCGAAAAAGACATCGTCATCATCGAGCGGCGCACATTCCTCGGATCGGGCTCGACACAAAAAGCCGCAGGGGGATTCCGCACCCAGTTCACGACACCGTCGAATGTGGCATTCTCAAAATACTCCAAGCAGTATTTCCTCGAAAGATTCCCACAGGAACTGAATCCTCACTTCGAGATCGAACAGCACGGGTACCTCCTGTTCGCGCGTAACCAGGAAAAACTTGAGCGGCTGGAACATTCATATCAGCTCCAGATGGAACTTGGTGTTGAAAATGTACATAAAGTCGACGCCGACTTCATCAAGAATCTTATTCCGGAATTAGAGACATCGGAAATTCTCGGTGGAAATTACTCTCCCGAGGACGGCTGGCTTGACCCGAGCGACGTGGTCAATGGCCTCGATACAGGTGTACGTAAACACGGGATCGCGATCTTCACTGATACTGAAGTGACAGATATCGACACAATCGGCGATCACAATTTCGTGGTGAAAACATCGGATGGTGATATTTCCGCCAGGCATGTTCTTGTCGCGACAGGCGCATGGTCGAGGGAACTTACCGGAAAACTGGGAATTGAATTACACATGCATCCGATGCGCCACACACTGTGGTGCACCGCTCCGCTTGACTGGTATCCCAAAACCGCGCCGTTCACATTCGACGTCATGACAACCGCTCATTTCCGTCCGGAGTCAGGGGGCCTGATGATGGGGCATTCGAATCCGAACGAGACATCATCGACAAGCGAAGACGCCGACATGGATTTCTTTCTAGAGATCATTCCGAATTTCCTCGAAATAATTCCGAGACTGGAAGAAGCAGAGGTAGCGAATGCGTGGGGAGGACTGTATGAGGAATCTGAAGACCATAACGGGATAATGGGACCACTTCCGGGTCCGAAGGGCTTGTGGATCGCCACTGGATTTTCAGGCCACGGTGTCATGCACGCGCCGGCTACCGGATGCGTGATGGCTGAATTTATTCTGGATGGGAAAACGTCGACTCTCGATGCCTCGCCGTACTGCCTCGAAAGGTTCGACAAAGGCGAATTAATCAGAGAGACGAATGTGTTTTAGTACCGATTAGTAATTACCCAGAATACATTTTTGCTTCGTTACTTTCTTGTACAATTCAGATAGACATTGTAAAATAAAAGTAATCCAGTTCATCTGGAGGTGGAAGGTTTGATGCCTTCGCGGCCCTTAGGGGTCGTTTTTATTTTAAGAGCACCTAACTTAAAGAGCAAAAACATACCATTTTCGACGGATACTATATAAGGAAAGTGGTTTTCGGGAGGAGTCGAAAAAATGGCTAGAGAACTCATCCCGGATGAACT
>DASWIV010000087.1:0-5094 GCA_036397475.1 bacterium | reverse complement strand
TCGAGAATGCCGTTAAGGATGTTTTCGATGAGTTTGAACATCAGGATTGATCCTGATCAAGAGCATTGAATTCTCTGGTATCCATTGGACGCCGGGGCAGGCAATACCAGTCTGTCCCGGCGCATAGGGTGAATGATTAATCCAGGTCAAATCAGCATAAAATTTTCAGGAGAGGATGGAGCTTTGAAAATGATTTCCTGTATATCTGCACCTCCTGAATCTCGAACCCAAAATTTCTTGATCAGAAGGCGTAATTTGCGAACCATGTCAGTTAATAGTAGAGGTGAACTCAAATGGAAAAATATTCAGTACTTTTAGACTCATACACAAGACTCCCGGCTCGACTTTTACAGGACCAATGTGCACTGATACTCGGCAGGCCGATCATCGATGTCAGGTCCAGGCTGCAGTCCCAACAGGGGATTCTGTTTGAAGGACTGCCTCAGTCCAGGGCTGAACAGGTAAGTGGATATCTGGAATCTGAAGGCTTTCAGACCATGGTATTGCCTACAAAATTTATCCCCGTGATAGATTTTCCCTGCGATTGCAACATTTCGTATATAACTGATGGAGGAATTCTTATAACCTGTATTGAAGGAGGCCAGCAGCTTATACCAAGGGACGATATCAAACTTATACAGGCGGGATTCATAGATCCTGTCTATGTAAACGGAAATGGCTTTGAATCTTCCGGATACCTTCAGCCTCGCGCCGATACTTCAAGCATTCAGGTCGCACCGGGATTTACCTCAATCCAACTCGCGTCCCCCCATACCGGCTGGCAGTTGAATATTTTCACTACCGACCCCGACTTAAGCTGGCTGAGAGTCCAGGATTCCTCATTTGAGTTCGCGTACATTCCGGAATTTCCGACTTATTATTATGACGGATTCCATGGATTAACCGCTGATCTGGGCTCAATTATCCCTGTCTACAAGCATGATCCTGGATTCAGAATTGCGGAATCAGAAAATCCGGTCATCCCTTCAGGCGTACTCTATCATCATGAGGACTACCTAAATGAAAGAGCGCGCTGGCTTATAACGATTGTGGATTTTGGCAAAGCCATTCCATCTTCATATGAAGTATAAGTCCCTCACAGACCCATCAGAACCACCCCATTAAGAACACCGGAGTAATCCGGTGTTTCTATTTGTGCAATGAACCAATTAACCAGTCGTATAATCCTGATATCTGATGTAAAATTTTGTTACACCTGATGATAAAACGTCTCCTGATATATCTCACCATAATCGCCATACTCACTCCAGTAGCCGTTAAACGCTACCATCTCGCTATGGCTATCGACGCCGAGCAGTCGCGCTACCCCATGATGTTCCCCGACTCCGAAGTCCTCATCAGCCAGACTGACAAGCAAGGCAACCTTCTTTCCCAGGGTCCCGCTAAAGAACTCGACGGCGCTGTCGGATGGTTCAACACCGACCACCCTGTTCGCCTCGCCGACCTCCGCGGCAAAATTGTCCTCCTCGACTTCTGGACTTACTGTTGCGTCAACTGCATGCACATTATCCCTGACTTGAAATATCTCGAAGAAAAATATCCCGATGAACTGGTGGTGATAGGCATTCACTCTGCCAAGTTTGATACGGAAAAGGAAGCTGACAACCTTCGGCAGGCGATTCTCCGTTACGGCCTTACTCATCCGGTCGCTAATGACTCTGACTACGAAATCTGGAGCGCATACATCCCTCAGGGATGGCCGACCCAGGTACTCATCGATCCTGAGGGACAGATTATCGCGAGAGCGTTCGGCGAGCAATACCTCGATCAGATAGACTCACTAATCGAACGCATGATCGAGATACACACGGAGAAGGGAACCTATCTACCAGGCAAAATAGAATTTTCTCCCGAAAGCGATGCTATTCCCGATGGATTCCTCAGCTTCCCTGGTGGGATCCACGCTGACGGGAATGGACGGTTATTCATCAGCGACAGCGGACACCACCGGATAATTGTCACTGGTACAGATGGATCGATTCAAACTTTTATCGGGAGCGGCATCGTGGGCAAATCGGATGGAAATTTTGAAACGGCGTCATTCAATAATCCACTCGGACTTGTCTCGCGCGATGAAAAATTGTACGTAGCCGATGCCGGAAACAATCTCATCAGAGTAATCGACCTAAACGAAAAAACGGTGGAGACGCTAAGTAATCGGCGCGGATGGTTTGGCACACCCGAGACTCCCGAGTTGAGCACTCCATGGGACGTCGAACTGGCTGACAACATCTTGTATATTGCGATGGCAGGGACCCACCAGATCTGGCAGTACAATCTCCGGTCCGGACGATTCAACTGGTTTGCCGGTAAGGGATGGGAAGGCCTCTACGATCAGGATCTCGACAGCTCCAAACTAGCTCAGACGTCGGGATTATCGTTCCAGAACGACGAGCTGTTTTTTGTCGATTCAGAATCTTCGTCCGTACGTCGCGTTTTAACACATGGAAATGCATGGATCACGACAATTGTCGGAGCGGGATTGTTCGAGTACGGCGATGTCGATGGCATAGGCGATGATGTTCGCCTCCAGCATCCACTTGGAATCGACTATAGCGATTTCGGACTTCTTGTCGCGGATACATATAATTCGAAAATTAAGCGTGTCGTTCCAGATACCCGTGAAGTGGAAACAATTTTTGAAAACGTTTCCGAGTTAACCCTCGATGAACCCGGCGCTATCAGTTCAGACAACAGATTCATTTACATCGCCGACACCAATCATGGAAGGATTATTAAATTCGATATCGAAACAGATTCGGCAAGTGTCCTTAACCTGTCCTTAAATAACGATATGGCAAAGGGCTTGCCATTAGCTCTGGCCTACGGCAGCATCGTGCACCTTATCATTAACATCGACCTGCCGGAAAATCTGAAAATTAATGAATCTGCCCCGTTCAATGTCACCGTATCATCCCGAAATACCGACATGATCAGGGTAATTAATGGCGACCTGCAGATGCCTTCAGACAGGATTGACGTCCTTATAACACCAATGTCTTCAGGAATTCTGGACATCGATATATCAGTAAATTACTGTGAAATTGAGAATGAGGGATTCTGTGGATTGCTTCTTGAAAAAATAGTTCTGCCAGTCGATATAAGAAGAAGTGAAGATGACACAATCGAAATTGTTGTGTCGCCGGATAAAGATCCTTACCTGCTCTGACCGTTCCCATTTCTCCGGTTTATTCTCAGATGCCGCCTGATTATCTTCCCCACATTATTATTCTCCCACTTTTCAGCCTCATGAAGGCGTGGATAAAGCTTTTCCAGGCGTTTGAATTCCTGAGTATGGATATGCCGCTTCCCGTTTTCCCCTTTCGACGGCGGAGCCAGGCAATGGCAGATCTCATGCCACAGGATATGTTCAACCACATAATTGGGTATATCGTAGTCATCCAGTACCTGGTTAACCATGACAAGAGGTCCGTCGCTTGTGCTCCGGTGAGTTCCCCACGTAACCTGCGTGCGTCCGACCCTTGCTGGCGACCATCCAATGATCGGATCGGGATCGAGTTTTGAAAGCAGCAGAGGATTGATGGTTGAATAGATCTCTTCCAGATCGTAGAACGCCCCTCGTGGTGGAAGTACCTTAATGCGCGACGGGCTGTTCGGCATATGATTCGGCAGATGCTGTTCTATAAATTCGTGGAATCGCTGCCTGTCCGGTCCTCCGGCGTTTCCCTTGAGGACTTTTGTCAGCGCTTCAAAGTCCAGCTGGTCCGCACCCTTGTAAATTGTGTGCAGATTTAATACCCCGCTTTTACCTACCGACGCCATCACCTGGCGGTTGGATTTCCATTTAATTGTCGAAACCCGAAGTCCACCCGTGCGCGCGGTGGTTATCGCGAGCTCTTCCACATTTTCTTCTGTTCTGAGTACCGGGATCGAATTTATCTTGAACGTATCGAACAGGCTAAGTTGCTGAGGGTTATCTACCATACCCGGTTGATTGTAAATGGTGGATCAAAATCCCACAATCCAAAAATATGGATTTTCCGAAAAAATCTGGTGATATTACCCATATAAAGTCCGGTTATGCATAAATCCCTTGTTAGAAGGGAAATTAAGGTGTAAGTTTATTATGCCCATATTAAGGGCATGAATAAAGATGCATAAAGTAAAAGATCTCAAAATTGAAGAATCCAAAACCGGGGAAATACCGTCGGAAGCGATGTCAAAGGCTATTGCCGACGATCTCAGGGTGAATATCCTCATAAACGCGGCAGATAAGTACCTCGACGCAATCGGCTACACAGAGCATGGACGCCGCCATACCAGGCTGGTAGCCAGCAGGGCACGCGAAATCGCCCTCACCCTCGGCTATTCACGCAGAATGGCTGAAAGGGCTTATCTGGCTGGACTCCTCCACGATGTCGGCAACATGCTTGGACGGCCAAATCACGGCCAGACAGGCTCCCTCATGGTTTATCCCATCCTTGTCGACCACGGGCTGGATTATGTCGATATTGCTACTATCCTGACGGCTATTTCAAACCACGAGGAAGAATACGGGATTCCTGTCGACGAAACCGCCGCATGCCTGATTATCGCTGACAAAACCGATGTCCATCGGTCCAGGGTCAGATATCCCGATCCAAACACCCACGACATCCACGACAGGGTAAATCTGGCCGCGCAAAGATGCCGTCTGAGCGCGGATCCCGAAGAACGCGCCATCACCGCCGAAGTGACCATCGATACTGCCATAGCCAGTGTCATGGAGTATTTTGAGATATTCACCTCCCGCATGGTTATGGTACGCAAATCCTGCCGCCTACTCGGATGCAAATTCCGCCTGATAATCAACGGCACCGAACTCTCATAAAGCGTTTATCCCAATTGGGTAGCATTGGGAGCTTGAATAACACATGCTTCTCTTCATGGCGAACGTGCTTGTCAGTGGATTTCTTTGCTAGGTAGCATTGACAAGCTGAGTGAGCCACTTTAAATCTGAGAATAACCTCATGATCCTCATGGCGAACGTGCTTGTCAGTGGATTTCTTTGCCCGGGTAGCATTGACAAGCTGAGTGAGCCTCTATAAATCTGAGAATAACCTCATGATCCTC
>DASWIV010000086.1:0-12017 GCA_036397475.1 bacterium | reverse complement strand
GTGCGGAAATTTCTACCGGTGCCGGGAGAATGTCACTTTCAAGCCAGATGGAGTTGATCTCGCCCGGCACATATCCATTCGCAGCTCCCTGCCAGTCATAGATTTCGAGTGATAGGTCCAGTTCTCCGCCATTTTCCGATGGCGACACGTACCATGCCGAGGAATCCGAGGTATCGGCGCTCAGGTGGAATGCTTCCTGGCAGTTAGCCGAGATCGAGTAAGCTTCGGGAGGAAAATTCGGTGCGAATTCCGGATCGGGTTCTTCCCAGCTCGCGTCGATCGCGTAGTTGAAGGTAAAGACCGTATTGCCGCCAGACTGCTCGAATTGAATTTCATACCGTCGTGAATTGGTTGACTGTGTCGAAAACATACCGCGGGAGCCTATGTCCATTGACGTTACATCGTCGAGAGCTCCAAGAGAGTCACAAAAATACTTATATGGATTAACGGTGCAGTCGGGGTGCCACGGGGGAGCAAGTTTTCCCTGGCCCGCTCCGAAAACCGTCCCTACAGATGTAAATTCTGTCCAGTTCCACCATCGTGTGTATCCATCGGCATTTTCCACAACGGAATCGCCGTCCACAGCTCTTAAAACCGAGGGATCATAAATACCGGCTACCGATCCATCCGACATGAAAATTCCCCGGACATCGAATCCGTTATATTTATTCAGTCCGGGAAACGGATGGCTGACGTACACATCAACCACAAAATAACCTGTCGATGGATTTGATGAGCCGTCGACAGAAAATGAGAGAAGATTGGTAGGGGATGTCGGTGGTTGAAGGAACTGCGTTACATTGGCGGTGAACATAGCGCCACGTATGGGGACGATCTCGAATTGCGAGGTATTTGAGTCGATCGCGACATTCCACATACCCCATTGCAACCGATTCGGCTGCAGGGATTGTAACTGGTTATTTCCGGATGTATCGGGAAGCACGGGTGATGATGAATTTGAACCCGAAGAACATCCGAAGGAAAACATGAGGAGGATGATTGTGGCTACAAACAAGGTTGAGGACAGGGTAACTCTTTGGTGCATTTTCGTCTCCGGTGGAGGGAATAATAACAACCTGATATTATGACAAATTTTTGAGAAATAATAAATTAACGCACGTTATATTATTTTCCCGGTGGTGTAATTTTAAGTGGAATTACATGCAAAAAGAAACCCCACTACCGAGGGCAATGGGGCATTGAGTTCACCTGGACTATAGATTCTGGGACTAGAATTCATCGTCCTCGTCGTCGTCATCCATCTCGGTATCCTCAATTGCTTTTTTTACCTGAGCTTCGAGGAAATCGAGCTGGTCCTTTTTTATAGAGCGGTGAGGTCCGCCCGCGTCGAAGTGGTGTGGACCTGTTACGTCAACGACTTCGGGTCCAAACTCTTCCATGTCGAGATCGAAGGTGAAGACCAGTTCATCCAGCTTGAGCTTGAGTGCTCTAGCCATTTGGACTCACCTCCAAACTTCATTAAAAAAAGAACGTAGCTTCTAATTCATTACCCCCTTCTTGGTGATGAATGGTAGCCGTTCAGTATTATTATCAGGCAGGAAGTGTGCCAGTTACCAATGGGAATTAATGGGTCTGAACAGGTGTATATCCGGGTTAACTGCACGAATGGGCATATGTGGTAGTTCAGGCTTGAAATGGGGGATTTCGGGAGATTTTTCACGTAGTTCCCAGTGCAGTTAATTTTGAAAAATAGCTATTTCGGGGCATTTTTCCCGAATTAAGGCAATGATATAAAACGACAGAATGTGATATGGGGGACAAATTGGCCTGAATTATAAATAGTGCGGGGCCGGCACGTCCGATACCGGTCCCGTAGTCTCTCCAAATGAAAAAGTTACCTTACCTTGAATCTATGTATAATCGAAGCGCTTCGACTGTTGTCTGATTTAATATCATCTCATCCAGTGCGCGCTCAACATCTGCGCTGGTTTGCGATGCGTCCGCACCGGTTCGGTACGTTCCGTGAATTACATGCATTCCACTTTCCTGGCCAGCTATTCCACTGGTATCGTCCCCATATATCGCAAGACACTGGTTGATGTTACTTTGCTGCTCGGGGGTGAGTGTGTCCAGGACCCTTATTCTTACGGGAGACAGGTCCAGAATCACCTGCTGGCTCTCGACGGAGTAAGATACGGGCCGAATCTGAGTTATCCTTCCCGGATCAAGTTCCGCGCCCTGGAGTACACTGTCAAGCTCTTGCTTAAGCTCCTCGATCATTTTCATTTTGAGCCTGTTGTAATCGGAATCGATCGATTCGCGAGAGCTTTGAATAATATCGAGAATTGTTGCAGCCTGATCGGAAGTAATTCCGAGCTTGTTCAAGCTGTTGATCAGCGAAATTTCGTAATACAGCTTGCTGATTTCAGGATCGGTTGAAAGAATCGATCTCAGTGACGGATTGTCCGCCGGGGCATTTCGTTCGCCTGACATAATCCCCATATGGTTCCTGTCCGACGTGGATTCGTTGCGAGAACTCATACCGTAGCCATGATTGTCGTCGTTGGTGCCTGACTTGGCATAGATAACCCCGCCAAGAAGCAGGATAAAGGCGGCAGTGGCTATGATAAGAGTCCGCCTCAAGAAAGTACTTTTTGAATCTGGTCTCATATCATGTACCAACCTATGTAGAATATAGGCTGATCGGAAACGTTTCCTTGCCTCAGCCACGACATGGGATATGGTAACGCGAAATTAGGTTCACCTAAGTGAAGTTAGATTTGAGAAATTTTCATGCGCTCGGAATGTTAAATTCAGTCTGTGAGTCTGCGCAAACCCTATAAAAATCGACCGGACAAGTGTCCGGCCGATGTAAAAAGTCAATAAAATAATTTTCGATTTTTTCAGATAAATCGCTCTGCGACACTCTTTGCCTGGCTGAACAGCAGGAGGTAATCGCGTCCGCCGGCTTTTGAATCGGTCCCGCTCATGTTAAACCCGCCGAATGGCTGGACATCAACAAGCGCTCCGGTGCATTTCCGGTTCAGGTACAGGTTTCCTACGTGGAAGTCCCGTCGCGCGATTTCCAGGTGTTCACGGTTGGTGGAAATAAGAGCTCCGGTGAGTCCGTAAATGGTGTTATTGGCGATCTCCACAATCTGGCTGAAATTCCGTGCCTTAATAAATGAGACGACAGGTCCGAAGATTTCTTCCTGCGCTAATCGCGCTTTGGGTTTGATATCACCGAAAATAGTGTTCTCAATCTGGTAACCTTTCGCGCCCTTAGGCTGTTTGCCGCCGCACATCAGCTTGCCTTCCTTTTTGCCGATCTCGATGTACTCAAGTATCTTATCGCAGGCGTTCTTGTCGATAACCCCGCCGTTGTGAATCCCATATTCGACAGGATTTCCAACCTTGAGTTTTTTGGTCAGCTCAACAGCCTTACTCAGAACCTCGTCGTAGACTTTCTGATGGACAATCGCCCTCGATCCTGCTGAACATTTCTGTCCCTGGAATCCGAAAGCGGAAATTACGATCTGCTGGGCAGCATAGTCGGTGTCCACGCCTTCATCGACCGCGACAAAGTCCTTTCCGCCCATTTCGAGGATTACCCTCTTTAGCCAGATCTGGCCGTCGACAACTTTCGCGGCTTTCTCGTTGATGCCAAGTCCGACTTCCATTGAGCCTGTGAAAGCAATGAATCTGGTTTTCGGATGGCAGACAAGATAATCGCCAACTTCCGCACCGGGTCCCGGCAGCCAGTTGATGACCCCGGGAGGAATATCGCATTCCATGCAGATTTCCATGTATTTCCGTGAAATTACAGGTGCGGTCGACGCCGGCTTCATGATGACCGTGTTACCTGCAACGACAGGCGCAATTGAAATTCCCGACATTATCGCGAGGGGAAAATTCCACGGAGGTATGCAGACACCGACTCCGAGGGGGATGTAATAAAGTTCATTCTGCTCGTCGGGGAACGGTGTAACTTCATGCGTTCCCGCTACACCCGCCATTCTGATAGCTTCGCGGGCGTAGAATTCGTGGAAATCTATCGCCTCGGCGCAGTCGGCGATGGATTCGATCCAGCTCTTGCCTTCCTCGTAGACCATCCACGCGGACAGTTCCATTTTTCGCGCGCGCATTTTCTTGGCGATTGCGATCAGGTAACGCGCCCGGACTTCCCATGGAACATTTTTCCATGTTTCAAAGGCTTTGAGAGCGGCCGCCATCGCGGCATCGGCATCCTTCCGGGTAGCTTTTCCGACACGTCCGATGACCTGGGATGTATCCGACGGGTTATATGAGGTAATCCATTCTTTCGTTTTTACTTCTTTTCCGTTGATGATGAGCGGATAATCGCGCCCGAGTTCGCTCTCGACCTTTTTGAGTGCGGCCTCCATGGCGTCGCGATTTTCCTTGATCGTGAAGTCTTCGTAGGGTTCGACAGTGTATGGCATTAACATGGTTGTGTATCCTCCTGCTGTCAGGCGATATGGTTGGAATTTAATCAAATTTAAGGTACGGAGCCAGTATTATGGCTGAGCGGGGAGGGCAGGTCAAGGGCTTCAAGCACCTGCACCAGCTCGAACAGTCGCTCGTTTTGTACGTCTCGGGACAACTTGACACCAATCGCGAGGCTGCCTGATAATGCGTACGGAACCCCACCAATTTTCAACTAAAAACGGGACAAGCTCCAGCATAATGCAAGGATTGAATTATTTCACCAGTAGATGCAAAAGGAAAATTAATTTAAGATAGCCAATTATAATGACAAAATGTTTCAAGATATCAAAAGATGAAGCTCGCAAAATCACAGTTAACGCGCAGTTGCTCGATGGACAGGCTAAAATTCCGAAAACAAAAAATGGTGTAGTGAAAATTATAGAGCAGCTCGGTTATGTCCAGATTGACACAATCCACATTGTCGAGCGAGCTCATAACCACACTTTATGGGCAAGGCACCCTTCATATAAGCCTGAAATGCTTCATTCTCTTCAGGCAAAGGGCAGGAAAGTCTTTGAGTACCGGGGACATGCGGCGTCATATCTTCCGATGTCAGATTTCCGATACTACCTTCCATGGAAAAAAGCCTACGATGATCCGCATGGGAAATGGGAGAAGGACCGGATGGAAAAATTCGGGCACCTGATGAAGCCTGTACTTAACAGAATAAAAAAGGAAGGCCCGCTCGGATCGGCGGATTTCGAAAAGGACGCTGACAAGAAATCGGGTACCTGGTGGGACTGGCGCCCGTACAAGGTCGCATTGGAATTATTGTTCTGGAAAGGCGACCTGATGATAACTGAGCGGAAGAATTTTCACAGGATATATGATCTGACTGAACGGGTGCTTCCGGACTGGGTTGATACGAAATATCCGAGTGATGACGAGGTCGGGAGATTTCTTGTGAGGAAAGCTCTCCAGGCGCACGGAATAATGCAGGAGAGGGGAATTCACCAGCACATCAGGGCAATAAGCAGGAAAGTGATGACGAAGTCCCTGAAGGAAATGGTCGATGAAGGCGAAGTAGTAGAAGTGGAGGTTGAAGGTACAAAAGGAAAGAAGTATTACGCATCAGAAAATGATCTGAAAAATGCACACAAGAAGGCGGAATCGAAGGAAGTAAATATACTTTGTCCATTCGATAACCTGATTATTTACAGGGACAGAACACTGGATCTATTCAATTTTGATTATAGCCTGGAGTGCTATACCCCTGAGAAGAAGAGGAAATTCGGGTATTTCGTTCATCCGATTCTTTATGGGAATAATTTGATTGGCAGAATGGATCCCAGGGCTGACAGGAAAGCTGGAATATACCAGGTGTTAAATCTGTCATTTGAAAAGGGATTCAAACCGGATGATGAATTTTTGAATAAGCTTGGAGAGAAGTTGAGTAAGGTTTGTGAGTTTAATGGATGTGGAGAAGTTGAAGTTTTGAAGACTACGCCAGCAGGTATCAAATCGAAGCTGAAAAAAATCCTAAAATAAAAAAAAGGACGCTCACTCTCCCAACCTTTGCGGTGAGCGTCCCCGAAAGTTGAACGCGTTCGTATCATAAATGCACCTATGATTTCTTGGCCTTACCGATTGCTTCCTCCACTCCCTTCAGTTCCTTCTGGATTTGGTCGCGGTAATTTTCCAGATGCTCGATTCTCTCCTCGTTGCCAATAAACTGACGAGAGATATGGCCGTGGCCGGAATCGCCGCAACATGCCTGGAGCTTCTGGTGCAGATGCTCCGGAGAGGCAACTACTACGCAACACTCAGTAGCACTCTTGCTGTCACTCATAATTACACCTCCTTTCCCGATGGTGAAAATGGTTAAGTGTTTTAGTAACTACTAATCTATGTGAAGAAAAAAATTTCATTTGTCCTTCTTAAGTTCATCGAGTTTTGAGTCTACATTCTCCAATTCTTTACGAAGTTTTTCCCTGTATTTTTCCAGGTCTTCTGTATCGTAATGTTTTCTTGGCTGGTGCATGGCATGCATGACACTGGCGTCCGGAATGTGGCATTCACAAACCTGGACAATCATTCGTCCACACTTTTCTAAAGCCATTGGATTGACATCGTAGGGAATGAAGTAGCCTTTCCTCTCATCGCTTACAAGCTTCACCATCTTGAGTATTTTGAGATGTTGCGATACCGCCGACGGGCTTATTCCAAGCTGCTCGGCTAACTCATTGACGCCGAGGGGTCCTTTTTCCTTGAGTAGCTCGATGATCTTGATCCTCGATTCAACACCGAGGACTTTGAATAAATCGGCAAGTTGTTTATGAAGCTCATCCATTTAAGTTACTGCTAAAATACTACAATATGGTTATTCTGTCAATAGGCATACGGGATAAAATTGAGAAAATTTGTGGAATGAAAAATTTGCCACTTCACACAAGCGCCAGATTATTCGTTTGATATGATAAGTTCCATGATAATCCGGGACTTCCATTCAGCGCCATACTCAGCATGGACGCGCAGCGTACGGTCTTCGAATTTGAATTCCGAATTATATGAGCCGGTGTTGAGTTCCTGGGTTACGAGAGTCGCGTTTTCAATGTATTTATAATATTCGGCAATTTCTTCCAGCTTCAAATCGCCGGTAGCGTCGATCTGCTGAATTTCTTCGTTGGTGCGCTGGTTTTGACGGATGTAAAAGTCTGTAATCGTGTATCCATCCGGTATCGAAACCGTGTCTGGCCATTCTTCAGGAAGTGTTTCCATATCCTCGGAATGCACGTGAATCTCGCCTGAATTGACATTTACAGTCTCACCGTTTCCGTCATCGGTCCTTACACCTTCGGAGTTAACTTCCACACTTGAGCCATCCTCGTCCTGAATGGAAACTCCCGAACCGTCCACATCTACAGTGTTTCCTTCCCCGTCATCAATGTTGACCCCTCCAATGCCGACATCGACAGTGCCGCCATCGGAATCTTCTACATGTACTCCCGCTGGTGAAATCTGAACCTTATCGCCGTCGTCTTCGATATTCACACAGCCTGTATACAGGGAAGCGATCGTAATGGTGGCAAAAACAATAATAAAATTGCGTAACATCGGTTCTCCTCGCATCATCTCAAACTATCAAGATGAATATTATTCGGTTATATTGTTGCATGATATCGCAAAAATGTGAAGAGGATGAGAAAGGGAATAAGTTTCTCTTTCCTTGACCAATTTACATTTATGAAGTAAATTTTTAACTATGGGAATCTGATTGAGGGGATCGGAGGCAATCAAGACATGAATACACGCTCGATGCCGCAACTGGCAGTTTCACTCCTTATTTTTTTGATGATATCTGTTTCCCTTCCTGGGTGTACCGGCTCGCCCATGGCTCCGACATCCATAAATCAGGAATTCGCGTCCGGTAGCGATAATCATCCGCCTGAATTATCAATCCCCGAAAATACCCCCGACAGAAATTCTCAGGTCGTATGGGAAGAGTATACAGAGATTGACTATGAGCCGAACGATATAGCGGATAATGCCTTTGTACTTTATGAAGAAAACCTTAAAACCACCCGCTACGCGTTCAAGCGGATAACCGGATATGTCGATTCCAGTACATCCGATAATAACGACTGGTTCCGTGTCGATTTTCCCGGCCAGGTGATACCGGGTGCCCGTACGATCTACGCTGAAATGAGATGGCATATCGGGGCATGGGTGAACATCTACGTTTATGATAAAAATCTCTCTCCCGTTGATTATCTCAATGAAAATACTCCGAGCCCAAAGAAATTATGGCTTACCTACCTGCCCCCGGACGGAGCGCCGTATTACATCCGTGTCAGGTCAGCCGATGGAATGACGCCTTACATTCTGAATCTCGGAATAGACCGCGATTACTATGAAACAATTGGCGACGATGCTATCGAGGAAGATCCCACCGATGTTCAAAACGCGTACTGGAATACGTCCGGTGAATCATATGTTATTACTAACTTTGTCGATAGTGTTTCCGACCCTGATGATTATTTCAAGTATTTCCTTGATGTCGACCACGAGCCGATCCTTCTTTTGAAGTCAGACTGGTTGGGTACTGAGGACGCCAATCTGAATATTTATTTTTATAATCAGGACTACATTGAAATAAAAGCTCTCGATACGGACGCAAAGCCGAAAGGGGGAACAGTCAATCTCAACAGCCTCCCTGATGACACCTGGTATTACATCAGGGTCGAGGCGACCAGTGGACAGGCGATTTACCAACTCAATGTGAAGGAATTCAACAATAACCTGGTGCCGTGGAAACCGGAGATATTTCTATTTATTCCGATCCTTATCCATCCCGAACCGCCTGACCCGTTACCATTCCAGAATTCGTGGGATCCCGGGTTTGATTTTCCGGATCCAATCATAAATCCTAAGGAATTTCCCCAGTTTCCGAAATTCCATTTCTGAGCATTACAACCCTTAGTGATTCTGATATCTTATTTATTTAAGCTGGCTTATTCATCTGGTAGGAGGTTTTAAATGAGACACTCAATATTGAAATCATCCACGATTCTTGCCTTCAGTATACTGGCTTTATTACTTTCCATATCATGTTCATCATCCGGATCCAGTCCAGTAAACGCAGGATATGATCCACCTGATATTCAAAATCCATCGCAGACTGATAACAGAATTAACTTTTTGCCCGTCGATGAACCGGAAAGGGGATCACAGATCGTATGGGACCTGTTTAATGAAGCGATTACTGAACCGAACGACACCTGGGAAGACGCGTATGTCCTTTTCGACCTCACTGATCAGTTAAAAAGATATCCCTTCAAGCAGCATGTCGGTTTTGTGGACTCATCGACGTCGGATGCCAACGACTGGTTCCAGCTTAAATTTTCGGACCTGTCCGGTTACCAGGCACGAAGTATCTATGTCAAGCTCGGATGGTTGGGGACAGAATGGCTTAACGTTTACATTTACGATAAGGACCTGAACCCGGTAGCGTATTTGAATGAGGATCAGGGTGGCGGACCGAAAGAATTATGGCTTTACGATGTCGATAAAGATAAAGCGCCTTATTACATTCGAATAAGGTCCGCGGCGGGCGCAACTGAATATTATTTAAAAGTTGCCGCTTGCCTGGATTATGGGGGAGCGTGGGGAGATAACGAGCTCGATCCAACTAATCCTGCACCGAAAGAAAACGAATGGTGGATAGATGCATTACCTGTTACAAATTCCGTCGATTCAGTTTACGATACCGACGACTATTTCCGGCTCTACGTCAGTTCCAACGATGATCCATTCATACGTTTCATTTTCGACTGGCTCGGATCTGAGGATGCCGAACTCAACCTGTCTTTCTATGATAAATACGGCCAACTTGTAAAAACCACAACGTTGAATGGACTGCCTAAATCGTTTGTTGTCAATACATTTGAGCTGGATGACATTGACACCTACTGCTATTTCGGGGTACATGCCGTATCAGGCCAGGCGGTATTCTGCATTCCGATCTGGTATCAGGAGGTCTATTCTGACTGGGGCCCTGCAATTTTCGATAATCCACCCGTGATCCCTTCCCCCGGCCCGCCATCTCCAGAACCAATTTTTCACTGGGGTGCGCGTCCCGAAGACGATTTCCCGTTCACACAGGTCCCGCAGTTCCCGGCATTTCATTTTTAAGGAGTATTCTAATCATTAAGAGCTCAGTTGGGGAAAAGTCCATAACCGAGCCTGGCATAAACCTGGTCCGGTTATCCATTCCGTACATTTATTCCTATATTAAGACACATTTTTATTGCCATCTTGAAATTTATCGTCTAAATTGTTTACATGGGATAAAGAATTGAGGGAAATGGAGGACAATTCATGTCGCAAGTAAGACTTTCAACGGGAATAATACTTTTAGTTTCAATTATTATAATGTCCAGTGTTGCCGGATGTTCATCATCGGTGAATAATCCAGCTTTCCCGGGAATAGACAACCGGCAGGACAATATGACATCGGGGAGAAACCTGGATCTCCCAGAGTCAAATCAGGATCAAACTCATAGCGCACAGGTGTCGTGGGTCAATCAGATTGACACGCCGTCAGAGCCTGATAATAATTCGTACGCTACCGCGGACTTGATCTACGATTATTCATCTCCAATAACCAGGCACCCTTTTAAGAAGGTAACCGGAACGGTGGATGCCGCGTCCGATTCCAATGATTATTACGCGGTACAGTTCGATCCGGATATTACACCTGGTAACAGGGCGATTTACGCGTCACTGAACTGGACAGGATCAGCGTGGCTGAATGTCTACATTTACAAGGCAGACCTGACGCCGGTAGCATATCTGAATGAGAATACTCCAGGGCCTAAAATTTTATGGAAATCCAATCTGTCACCGCTTGACGACCTTTACTACATTCGTGTCAGGGCGGCTACCGGTAACGCAGGTTATACACTCGATCTTGGAATAAACCGCGATTACGAGACCGGAGCGGGTGATAACGCCATCGAGGATGATCCGACCGATGTGAACGATAATTACTGGCAGTTATTCCCCATAACAAATTTTGTCGGCATCGGGAACGATGTCAATGATTATTACAGGATCAACCTTGTGAATACTGAAAACGTTGGTTTGAATATAAAGCTTGACTGGCTCGGGTCCGCCAACGCTGATTTGAATGTTTATTTATACGACGAAACTTACGCGCCAATAAAAGTTTCAAATGGAACCAGTAAGCCGGAAGCGATTGGAATTACCCTGACTGAACTCCCCGCGTCGAAAGATTATTACATCAGGGTCAAGGCCGGTGTCGGTACTGGAATCTATGAGCTCGACATAAAGTTCCAGGAAGCACCGTCGGTGTGGGATCCAAATGTATTCCTGATACCTGTCGAAATTCCAATTCCCCCGGAACCGGATCCGGATCCCTGGTACTCCCACAAGTTTAATCCCAAGGACTATTACCAGGCGCATGAACCGATAGTTGTTATCCCGGGATTTTACCCCTGGACGCCGGATATATCCTTATAAGCTCTGCAGAACTGAATCATTAATCCCTTTCCGAGATGAAGGGGATTTTTTTTTGAGATAAAGCAACTACTTCACCATGGGTAAATATCATTGCTTCATAAACCTTAATGTTATAAACTGTTAATTCAATGCGAATGACAACGATATAAATCCGTCGACTACTTCATACAATGATCTTTACTGGGAGTTTTATCCGATCAAACAGCTCCCGGGCTTTTAATGACGATACCCGCAGCGGTGATTCCCTGAAATATTTTTTGGCACAGGTTCGATGGAGAATTGTGTAGTCGATAGCGTGGATGAGCGACTTGATGGATTGTGTGAATTTCTGCGATGGCATCTCTAACTTCCATAATTTAATGGGTTAATGCGTGGTTACAGGAAGTTACATAACCATACGACTCATCAGGTTTGAAATGGTTCACCTGTACTAAGAACCCCTAACATTATGATCCCTCGACGAAGTTGAGGCAATTCCAGCAGATCATGAAGCAGCCGATGGAAAGGAACGCCTCGTGGATGTCATCGCGACGTTCGTAGCGTACGCGTAGACGTCGAAATCGGTGAAG
>DASWIV010000085.1:0-7897 GCA_036397475.1 bacterium | reverse complement strand
AATACGCTTTCGATTGCTTCCTTGAGAGTGGCCCCGCTCTCATAATTTAGTGTGACGCCATTTTCACTCATCCACCGTCCAAGATTAGCCCCGCTCATACGAGGCCTGTAATTCAGGACAAGCGAAAAGCTTCCGTCGCGGTTTCTACGCCAGGCTGTGGTTTGAGGAGTAAGGGGAGGGGTCAATCTAATATAGACAGCGGTACTGTCAGCGTGCCAGTAGTCATCGACCTGAATTCCACCTACTCCGCCGACAAGCTGTCCAACGGAGAAATCATCGGAAACTTCGCAGCCGTGGAGCATGACGATCATCAGATTCGAATTCTGCCAGAACAAGGTTGGCCGAACTGAATTATCGACCACGTAAAAGTTGACATACACGCCATTCTCTACTTCGCGTGTGGTAATTTCATTAAGGGTACCCGCGAAAGCAGGGCAGGCTGCAAGCAGGTAAATAATGATGAATATGGGTGCGATTCTCTTTAACATCCAGATCACCGATTTCTGTATGAGATTTTCAGGATGAACTACCTTTTTTAAATCATCTTAAACGCAAGTTTACAGATATTATAGCGGTTCGTCCAGAAATATTGCCAATCGAGGATTATTGTAAACCGGAAATCGCCTTTTTCACCCGGGCAATTGTTTCATCGATCCATTCATATTTATAATCGTTGTGGGTTACCATTCTGATCCTGTTTCCGAACAGGAAGGTCACAAGGAGCCCATTCTGTTTAGCGGATTTCGCGAACTGCTCGTTAGTCCACGACGCAGATTCGGGCGGGGTGAACATGCAGATATTCGTCTCCACAGAGTCAGGATTTATTTTCAGTAGCCCTTCATTCAACAAGCGTATGGAGAGGTCCTTCGCCGCCTTATGATCATCGGCGAGGCGTTTTGTCATGGCATCAAGGCTGATCAATCCGCAAGCTGCAAGAACCCCGGCCTGCCTCATTCCTCCGCCCTGTTTTTTTCTAATCCTGCGCGCTTTAGCAATGAAATCTTTTTTTCCGCACAACATGCTCCCGGCAGGACTTCCCAGCCCTTTTGAGAGGCAGAACATAACGGAGTCGACATGTTTCACGTAATCTTTGACAGGAATACCGGAAGCGGTTGAAGCGTTCCATATGCGGGCGCCGTCAAGGTGTACCGATACGCCATTCTCGTGCGCGATGATCGATGAGTCGACAATGTCTTCGAGAGGCATTACCCTTCCGCCGCGCAGGTTGTGCGTATTTTCAAGGCAGACCAATCCGGTACCCGGAGTATGCATGGTTTCGCCGCGAAGAGTATCCCTGACCCTGTCGGGCTGGACCCAGCCGATCTCGTCAGAAACAGTCCTGAGCTGGCACTGGCTTAGCCATGCTACGCCGCCAACCTCAAAATTAACGATGTGAGATCCGTCGCCCGCGATAACTTCTTGTCCGGGAATTGTATGTGTTGAAATAGATACCTGGTTCGCCATACTTCCTGTGGGACACCACAGGCTCGCCTCTGTACCCACAGCTTCGGCAGCGCGTTTTTCGAGCTCATTTACAGTGGGATCATCGTTGAAAACGTCGTCACCGACCTCACAGGTCGCCATAGCCTGCCGCATTTCGGGGGTTGGTTTGGTAACAGTGTCGCTGCGAAGATCGATAATTTCAGGCGCTGCCATTTTTTTACGCTCCAGGAAAGAGTCCGGGTATTATACAAATTTTTGGAGGACATAATAAAATCCCCACTCAGGGGTGGGGATCAAATTTTTTTTTTAATAAATAACCAGTGCAAATTCATCCACTACAAGCGGGAACTGATTCGATGGATTCAACACCGTCGGGTCTCTTCCCCCTACGCCGACACCTGCATGTTTATGGGCATTGTCGATTACATTTGGAATTGAGTACCTTGACACATAAAACTGGGCTGAGCTGGTCAGATTTCCGCCCCATCCATCAGTCGGATCACCAAGCTCGTTGCCCGGATCGAAAGGCTGGTTGAACCTTTTATTTAATCCATAGACATCGGTCATGGTCATCTGATAACCGCTCAAATAATCAGCCGATGAGTCTATGAGATCGAATTCATAAGCGTAAACCCATTCAGAATCCGGGAACGGAAATGGTGGATCAAGGTCCGGTGGTGGCTTGAGATTGGTATCTTCAACACCCGGATTAATTATCGTGTCCGCGCTGCCTATGGAGTATCCCCATCCTGACGGCCAGTCTGTTGCCTGTTTATGGGCCAGTTCAAAATAACACTGGCTGGCACTGGAGATATCCGGCAATTCAGGGGATACGATGTAACATGTGGTTTCGTCGACAAAGAAGTTGTTTGGCGATACAAGAGCGCATCCGGTGTTGTCAACGCCAAGCGAACTTCCGCTCACCTGGAGGAATCGCCCCCTTGTTAATGTATATCTTCGACGCCAGATATTTTCACCTTCAGGATTACCTGCGGAATCAAATGAAACGAAATCAACCAGTGCATTATTCGACGGTTCGGAGTCACTGTCGGGATTTCCGACCATTCCACGGCTGGTGACGTAGATCATCCATTGTCCGCTAAGATCCGTACCGACAGTTGAAAAGCTCCAGCTTGTATCCGTAGTGGGGCTGTCTGGTGTGGGCGTGAAGACCATGGGACCATTAAACTCATATGGGTCGTCACTGGTATATACCAGGTATTCGACGGCATCGGGTACAGGTTCCCAGTCGACAATAAATCCATCGAGTTTGCCGCTCGATGTCCTGGTCACCTCTACGGAGATGTCGGGAGGATCGGGAGCGGGAATTCCGGCGATAATCGGAGCTTCAACGATGTGGTAAGCGGTAACAGGCTTACCGGGAGCGATCGAGCCGAATTCCTGGGCGTAATTGCCGAGGTTCGTCTCCGCATGGATCAATAAATCCTGATTAGCGTAGGATACCGGCGTGACATCTGGAATCAAGATGTCGTAAAGGACGTGATCTTCAACACTGGTGTGTGGTCCGGCGGGGTCGATCTCAATGGGGGGACTGAAGAGATTGTCGCTCTCTACTACAATTTTTGTGAGTTCTTCCGCTGCCCACGAGACGTTTATTTCTCCACCGTGGCGGCTGACACCAATCTGCAGTTTAAGATCTCCTCCGAAAAGGCCTGAGCCGGGATCGTAGAAAGCGGTCGATCCAGTGTCGGCAACAGTAATCTGGTATGGTTCAGGAATGTTGGCGTCGAGAGGGAAACTGTTCAGATCGGTCGGGTCGCCGACGGGATCGACCCAGCTGGCATCGACTGCATAGTTGTATTTAATTTGCGCAATTCCACCCAGAAGAGGAAATCTCAGCTTGTACTGCCGGGAATTCGTTTTCATGGTCGTAGTGAATTCGTTTCTTGATCCTGGCGGAATGACGTATTCGGATTGCGGTCCAAGGTGGTCTGCGAAAACCTTGAACGGGTTAAGTTTAGTTGTGAAGGTTGTGTTATTCCCGAGGGCTCCGGGAGTGAATCCGAGAAGGCCGGGAATAGGGAACTCGACCGGATTCCACCACCGGGTGTAACCGTCGGCGTTCAAAAGCCTGGCTTCCGAAGGAGCGGCATACGTAAGGCTCGTGTCATAGGTGGATTTCGAAGTGCCAAGCCCGATGAAAATTCCCCTTACATCAAACCCTGTGTAATACGGGTCGTCGAATGGGTGGGTAATGGATACTGTTACATCGAGTTCACCCTGTCCGATTTTGTCGGTGCTGTCTATTGCGACCCCGATCCCCAGCGGGTAAGGAGCCTGCAGGAACTGAACCACATTCGCATGGAATGCGGTTTCCCTCAGTGGAACAATCTCCATCTGGCTGGAAACCGGATCGAAGGCCATCTCGTAGTATCCCCAAAGGAACCTTTGGCCATCGTATTCCGAAGCTGATTTATCCGGCGACAAGCCAGGAGAATAAGGTGAATTGGAAGAGCCTTTTCCGCATGATAGTGACAGTGTCACCAGTACCAGAAAGGCTGGGATAGCAAACCTTCGCATTTTTTTTATCCTTAGAATGCAATTCCTACGTCGCTTCTTTAGAAGGGCAGCTATTTAATCCGATGCTGATTTATGATAATTTGCTAACCCTTCCCAGGTAAAATCATTATATCTTTTTATGGTGAATAAGCAACTATTTTATTTTATTAAACAGTTAACATGAAAACCGAAAGGTCTCTGAAATAATGGAACCGCCATTCAGAACAAGATTTGCGCCGTCACCAACCGGACCTCCCCATCTGGGGATGTTGCGGACAGCCCTGTTTGCCTGGCTTATCGCGAAAAAGCACGACGGAAAATTCATACTGCGAATCGATGATACGGATGAAGAGAGATCAATGTCGACCTTTCTTCACGACATTGTGAACGTCCTGCACCACCTTGGCCTCCACTGGGATGAGGGTCCATCCAAGGGTGGAGAATTTGGTCCTTACAGGCAGTCTGAGCGCGGCGAAATTTACCGGGAAGCAATAAAGAAATTAAAATCCGGTAAATTCCTTTATCCCTGTTTCTGCACTGAAAGCGATCTGAATCTCCAGAGGGCAGCCGCGAGAGCGTCTGGACGGGCGTTCATCTACGATGGACGTTGCCGGAAATTATCCGAATCTGAACGAAATACAAGAATCGATTCGGGCGATGAACATGTCTGGAGATTTCATGTCGATTCGGAACGCCTTGGGGATTCAGTTGAATTCGAGGACCTGGTCTACGGCCCACAAAAATTTGATACGCCCCTGCTTGGCGATTTCATCTGCATCAGGGGCGATGGGAAACCGACATACATGCTTGTGAGCCCATTGGACGATGCGTCGATGAAAATATCCCACATAATCCGGGGAGCGGATCATATTCCGAACACGCCGTCACAGATTCTGCTGATGAAAGCACTTGGATACGACGCTCCGAAATTCGCGCATCTGCCGTTGATCGTGTCGGCAGGCGGGAAGAAATTAAGCAAGCGCGACAGCCTGACCGGATTCCAGGAGGCGAAGAAATATCTTCCGATAGCGCTCGTGAATCACCTTGCACTGATGGGCTGGTCGCATCCCGAAGCGAAAGAGGTACTGACGCCGGACGAATTGATCTCAAGTTTCGATTTCGACAGGATTTCAACATCGCCATCAGCCCATGATAAGGCACGTCTCGAGCACCTGGAAAAGGAACATATCAGGATGATGAGTCCTGAAGAGATTCTGGAAGCATGGAAACTTTCAGCCTGGTTGGTTGTTTTCGAAGATGACCTGATTGATGAAATTAAGAATGTTATTGAATCTGTGAAAGATGAGCTTGTATCTCTTAAAGATATTTCCGACAAGGTAATTCCATTGACAAAGCGTCCGGATGAGGATCACCTTATGAAAGTATTCAGCAACATCGATAAAAATTCAGCGATAGTTGTATTGCAAACTCTTTCAGGTTCCTCTCATGACATATGGCATGACAAAATCGAAGAGCTTGCGGCTGAGCACGGCAAAAGGAATACTTTCACGCCCTTACGTCTTGCTTTGACCGGCGAGCATAAAGGATTTGAAATTAAGAAATTGATAGTCTCACTTCCTGAAGAGGTAATGAAAAAGAGGCTCGATGCAGCCATAAAGGTTTTGCAGGAGAAAAATGATTAACCCTCATTGGCGATGATATTGATGGCGAATTAAATTATGATAGGCGTCGATTGATCCGATTGGAATATTGAGATGTCCAATCGCAATGCACAATGTCGACTGATACAGAAACAATGGAGCGCAGAGAAATGGAACACCAGTTTCCATGGGGCGATCCGCCCCGAATAAAAATTTATGACTCGCTCACACGCAAGGAAGAAGTCTTTCCTTCGCCGGGTGAGCATCCGCTGGTGACCATCTATGTCTGCGGTCCGACAACTTACCAGTTCGTACATGTCGGGAACATGAGAAACCCGGTATTTTTCGATGTTGTCCGGAAAATCTTCCGCGCATTCGGATACAGGGTATTGTTCGTTACAAATTTTACAGATCTCGACGACAAGATCATCGACGAAGCTAAAAAAGCCGGTGAGGCTGATCCAATCCAGTGGTCGGCGAGATTTGTCCATGAGTATTACACGGACTTATTCGCGCTGGGTGTCGAGAAGGCAGATGTTTATCCAAAGGTCACGACTCATATAAAAGAAATAATCGAGTACGTCCAGAAAATTATGGATAACGGACACGCGTATGTCGGAAAAGATAATTCCGTTTATTTTGACGTGCCGTCGTTTCCTGATTATTTGAAACTTTCGGGAAGGAACATGGACGATCTTCTCGATGAGTCGCGCCAGGAAGAAGTCGAATCGTCGAACAAAAAGGATTCCAGAGATTTCGCTTTGTGGAAGATCGCGAAGGAAGGCGAGCCGGCGTGGGATTCGCCGTGGGGACCCGGACGTCCGGGGTGGCATATCGAGTGCTCCGTGATGAGCGCGAAATACCTCGGGAAGACGTTTGATATTCATGGCGGGGGGCAGGAACTGAGATTTCCTCACCACGAGAATGAAATCGCGCAGGCGAAATGCGGAGATCCTGACGAGGATTTCGCGCGGATATGGATGCACAACGAATGGGTGATGATGGACGGCGCGAAAATGGCGAAGAGCGGGAAGAGCGTCAAGATTCGCGATGTGCTGAAGGAAGTCGATCCGGAAGTTGTCAGGTTATTTTTGTTGAGCGCGCATTACAGGAAACCCATGGATTTCACGTGGGATAAGTTCGATGAATACAAAAAGGCGCTGGATCGTTTGAAGGAAGTATTTGATCGGTTGACTGGATTTTTAAGGTGGCGCGCGGAAGAGAGAGTCGAGAACTGGTTCCAGATATGGAGTCACATTGATGAGAAGAATGATTATGATCGTGGCGAATTTATAAAGATGATGGCCGAAAAAGCTCCCGATCCACTCGATGGTGAAAAAGGCGCGAAGGGAATTGTGAACGATGTAAGGCGCGCGATGTATTATGCGTACTGGCAGTTCGCGAACGATTTCAATACGCAGGGAGTTGTCGGGGAGTTGTTCGGACTTGTGACGAAAGTAAACGCGCATCTTGATGTGATGAGCTCGGATAATACTGATGATTTTGACGCCGCGAATATCGCGCTTGGCGGGATCGCGCATCTGACGGAAATTCTTGGGATTCTGAATGACAGGAGAGAGAAACTGTATTTGACAGATGAGGCGAGGGATGAAGCCTTGAAGGGTGGGGGGGACGCGTCGAAACTTGCTGATGTACTTCTCGCTCTGAGAGAAAAAGCCCGCGCTGAAAAAAATTTCGAGCTGGCGGATAAGATTAGAGATGAGCTGAATGAGATAGGAGCGGAAGTAAGGGATTCGAAGGACGGCGCGAAGATAGTGTGGAAGTGAATTAGGAAGTGATTCTGAAATGGCGCACCGGCAAGATTGTCCGGCGCTTTTATTATCATTCTACGTGAAAGGAGCTGGTTATGCGTATAAAATTCACCTATGCGCTCTGTGTGCTTACCTTTTCAATCATCGCCGGATGTTCAGGAAATCCCGTACAGACTTCTTTTTTGCACTCAGGTAGCTGAAAAATGCGAAAGTGAATTGATTATTATGTATTATTTAGCCAAGGTTAACTAATTATGACTGGTAACAGATTTTTCTTAATTCCTATAGTTGTAATTCTGATCATATCAGGATGTTCGCACGGTGGATCAGGAGAAGGCGAAAATCCTGTAATTCCTGATTCAACCGGCTTTTCAGAGGTGGCAGCATCATCTTCAAATATGAATCTCATGGGTTACAACCTGATTGAGATTGATACGCAGTCCGGAAATGCAGATGTAATTCCCGTCAGGAATATGGATTTTCATATTAATGTCGTTGGAATCATGAACGCGACAATAGCTCCATAACATCCGGATATCCTTACGGCATCGATGTAATTAG
>DASWIV010000084.1:0-6995 GCA_036397475.1 bacterium | reverse complement strand
CCGCGCGGCATGTTTATAAGCCTTGGCTGGTCGGGAATCTTGAAATTATTGACATAAATCCTGTCGGGGGCAGGCGCACAGACCGGTTTCATGTTCTCGAGGATATTTTTGACTGTCGACGATCGCCCTGTCGCAGACAGGCCCGTCACAAATATGTTGTACCCCTTGCCCCTGAGTTCCGTTCCCAGCTTCAAGGCCGCCAGCGCGCGTGGCTGGCCCACCACATTTCTCAGCGGCTTGACATCGGCTGTCGTCTTGAATCCCAGCGACTTCGGGTTGATGGTCCACCTGCATTTCGACACCGGAAGACTTTTCGGAGCCTTCGCAGGCGGCTTGGGGAGTATATCTTTATCCATTTTGTGGGGTAATTTCAGGTTTTTCTTAGCCTTCTTCTTGGGTGGCATATTGTAATCCTTCTTCTATTAAGGGGAACAAGTATACAGAGTCTCATAGGTAATTTCATCTGGGAGGTAATCTCAGGGATTAAAGTCAGAAAAAATCCCGGTACGCCGCGGCGGACCGGGATTAAATAGTTTGGCTTAAAGGAAGAAAACAATCATTCTCCGTCAGAAGCAGCAATGTCAATCCAAGCAATGTAATACTCCAATCCTATTGGAACCCAGTGGGGTTTAACATCGCCTTTTACGGCTACGCGATAAAGGTAAGGCCATGAGCCTGGGAGACCACCCGGAATCAATGAGTATGGCCGTTCTTCGAAGTCTTTGAGCCAGTAATCATCGGGTTCTCCACTGGGATGCGGATACAAACTCCCTCCCCATGGATACTCATATGTCACATCATGCTGATCACCCAGCCAGTCTTCCACGCCTTTGGACCAGGTTTTAATGTGCCAGTGAATGTGCTGTGACTGCTCATAACCGTCTTTATCTGGATCGATGGGTTCGTCCTGAGTTATCCAGAATTCGTAAGGGAGAGGGGAATTAGCTTGGGGAGGAAAATCTGAAACTGGATTGGTTACCGGAAGGACATCAGGCTCAAACCAATGTGCGTAGACAACGTAAGATGCCTCAATCGGACCGATTGCAGGAGGCCTGATGATATAAGTCCTCGTCACCGTTTTATTTACTTCGAACATGTGACGATTTTCATTCGACCAATAATGCTTATAACCATTGATGTTTCCAAGATTTTCACCTGATGCAAACTTGCCATGGTAATATCCGAAGATAGGGAGATCATCCATTTTTTGCCAGATATCATTCAACCACCAAAGTGTATCGTTCTCTTCTGGGGAAAATGCGGATGTATACCCATCGGAATTCATTAACTCAGCGTCTCCCTTTAAATGAGTTGACCACCTGTGATGCCAGTCGCCATTCCACGGCTCACTTCCTGCCAATTCCCTTAACTCGTTATCGGGAAGATACTGAGATGCGGGAAACATAATTACGCCCCGAACATCGAAGCCTGTAAACATTGGATTTTTAAATGGATGTGTTATTGATACATCGACAGAAACATCGCCGTCAGGCAGCATATGGACATTGCTTAACCCGATACAATTAGTGCATGGATCAGTCTCAAGGAATTTTACGGCGTTAAGATGTATGCCCCATCGCCAGTTAACTGTACGATTGGGAATTACATCAGCATATGAACCATCCCGCGCTATTTCGAACTTGTAGACGCCCCATGGGATATTATAACCGCCTTCTGATGCTGTTGCAGAATTTACGGCAGGCGGTAAGATAAACTCAGTATCAGAATTAGCTGTTATTGGATCAATGCTGGAATCGCTGCATCCAATAACCAGAAATACCCAAAGAAAAATTGATGTGCATTTCAAATAATACATATTACCCTCCTAATCAATCCATCCACTCGACCGGTATCCATAAAGGGTGCTACTTACATCCTCTATCCAGCCAATTCCAAAAATGTCATTTTTTGGTTCGCCCCCAGCATCAGCGATGTAGGGATCCCTTAAAACAAGAGTTGAAGCTGTAAGGGGATTATTATCAGGATCCCAATACCCGGAACTGCTTGGGACAGGCTCATCATATTCCTGCGAACCTGTTAAATCACCTGTCCCCCATTCAACATTAAAGCTAAAGCTCATGGTCTTGGTTACGAAATCGAATGGAGGTCCAGTATCGTCTGTCTGATAATAACTGATCCCGAACCACATTTCATCATTATCGCCATCATTCATCTGATAGCATGCCAAATCAGCTGATAATGAATAGGTGTCGACCGCGAAATGATCAGTCTCATCCAGGTTCGGAGTAATAGCTACTTTTACAATCGGCACAGTGTATTCGCCTTCATCTACTGTGAAAATGGTATAAGCAATGACTGCCTGGCGTGCCGAATGCTCAGTTGAGATACAAGATGGTGCCGGGATATCTACCACCGGCAACGCCCTTGGCCGATCGGGGGTTGAGCCGGTTATCTGCTGGAGATTTGCATCGAACCCGGATGTTTGCTCAGGCAAAAATCTATTGTACATAACAACCCATTCATCCTGGTAATTACTCAAATGTTCCGACCATACTACTACCCCTTCAACTTCGGTACTGATTGTCGATGGATTCAACGAATCCAGGGTTCCGACATCGACACTTGGTCCGCCCTTGTGTTGATCATCGGTGTCAGGATCTGAAATAACATATGGAGTACCCCAATCGGCTCCGTTAAAGTATGCGTCATCTCCATGGATTTTCATTATGTCGCCATATACTTCGCCAAAATCATATTGCGAGTACACCAGCAACAAATCGCCGTTGGGAACGATAGCGAGGTCAGGCTGGAGTTCATCATATGCTGTCGAAGGAGATGCCAATACCGGATCCAGATCCGTATATACGGGATCGTCATCGCCAGCCTCGTATTCTTCAGGGTCCGGGCCGGCCCACGTAGCTGTTGCGGAATCCAGGTTGACCGTATCAACCCATTGGGTTCCGGATGAAAATGATTGAAGTGAGCGTCTTACGCTGTCGGGGAGCATGGGGTTATGCCCCCCCCCCCCCCCGAACATCCGATAATAAGTGAGGAACAAATGACGATGGATACCGCGAGTGCGGTACTGAGTGTGATTGGTTGTGCTTTCTTCATCTGTCTGCCTCCCTGTCAGCTTGAATTAGAATGAAGGATAGAAAGCAAAACACACTGTTCTTGAGGTATTATATTTATACATCATAAAACGTATTCAGGCAATAGATTTATGGATATTTTTTTAAATCTGTTATTCAGTCTTAAACTATTATTTAACCAAGGTAACCGGTAAAGCCAGTGAATATTGATCATGTTGACTTTACGCTTATGGTTCTGAAATAGGGAGGCTGGCAAGGTAGTTCGGCTGTATTTTACCTTGGCTCCCTAATCGGAATCTCGATACGGGTCGGATCCCGCTGGGCCTCCGGCGACGGAACTTCCACTGATAAGACTCCGTCCATCAATGTCGCCGTAATTCTCTCCGGATCTATCCTGCACGGAAATCCGATCGTCCTCAGGAAATTTCCAGCAGACCTTTCCATCAGCCTGCATGGACCGCACGGATAATCCCTGACGACCTCCCCGGTAATGTTCATTTCATTTTCGTTCGCTTCGATCCGGATGTTCTCCGGACGGGCACCCGGCAGGTCCATTTTTACGTGAAAAGAGCCTTCAGCGAAAGCGATATCCACCTTAGGCTTGAAGTATCCCCTGGTCGATTTGCTTTCGCCCTTGACACCGGTGATTTCAAATCTGCCGGAATTGATGCTGAACGTGAATACGATCATATCTGGAGATCAGCCCCGTGGCTGGCTTGGCAGAGATTTCGTAACTCTGCTCTTTTTTCCTGTACTGCCGGCTTTCTTCTTTTTCACATCGCCATTACCCGCCGACGCCGTCTTTTTCTTACCCGTGGATTTCGACTTGTTTTTCCTGCTCACGGAATTAGAGGTCGAATCTTCCTTCGGTACATTGTTTTCAAGGGCTATCTTAACTACATCGCCAATAGTGCTCACATAATGGAATTTCATTTTGTCCCGGACTTCCTTCGGGACGTCTTCGAGATGTGATTCGTTCGCTTTAGGAAGTATGACGTTGTAAACGCCGTACCTGTACGCCGCGAGGACCTTTTCCTTGATCCCGCCAATAGGCAGGACCTTGCCCGATAAAGTTATCTCACCCGTCATGCAGACATCTTTCCTGACACGGCGTCCCGTAAACATGCTCGCCATTGCTGTAGCAATGGTTATTCCAGCCGATGGACCGTCCTTGGGTATCGCGCCGGCCGGGACATGCACATGAACTTCCTTGTTTTCGAAGAAATTCTTTTCCAGCTTAAAATCTTTCGCGTTCGACCTGATATAGGTCAACGCCGCCATCGCCGATTCCTGCATGACTTTTCCGATCTGTCCGGTTATCGTAAGCGGCGTTTTGCCCTCCATCAGGCTCGCTTCCACGAACAGCACATCGCCACCGACCGACGTCCACGCCAGTCCGGTTGCGACTCCAGGTTTCGAATACCTGAAAGTCTCGCTGTCCTGGTATGGCGGGTGCCCGAGATAATCAACCACATTATTTCCAGTGACTGAAAACGGGCCGTTTTCACCGGTTGCGATTTTCCTGGTTACTTTTCTGCAGAGAGTGGCGATGGTCCTCTCTAGGTTTCGGACACCGGCTTCCCTGGTGTATCCACGGATTATCTGCTGGTACCCGGTCTTGGATATTTTCAGTTTTCTGGGTGTTAATCCATGATTCTCAAGCTGCTTTTTGTACAAATGCCTTTTTGCGATCTCGACCTTCTCTTTTTCCGTGTAACTGGTCAGTGTGATGACTTCCATCCTGTCCAGAAGTGGCGGTGGAATGGTATCCGGAAGGTTGGCTGTCGCGATGAACATCACCTTCGACAGGTCGAACGGGGCTTCAAGATAATGATCGGCGAATGACGAGTTCTGCTCCGGGTCGAGCACCTCGAGCATTGCGGACGAAGGATCGCCACGAAAATCGGACCCGAGTTTGTCTATCTCGTCCAGCATGAATACAGGATTATTTTTCCCCGCGTCGCGGATTCCCTGGATGATCCGTCCGGGAAGCGCTCCGACATAAGTACGCCTGTGGCCTCTAATCTCAGCCTCGTCGCGAACTCCGCCGAGAGAAATTCTCACGAACTGCCGTCCGATCGCCCTGGCGATTGACCGTCCGAGCGATGTCTTTCCGGTACCGGGAGGTCCCACGAAACAAAGGATCGGGCCGCGCATGTCCGGCTTCACTTTCTTGACCGATAAATATTCAAGCAGCCGGTCTTTTATCTTATCAAGCCCATAATGATCTTCATGCAGTATTTTTTCGACATGGGGTATATCCAGATTATCCTTTGTCGAGTCATCCCACGGGAGCGACACGAGCCAGTCCAGGTATGTCCTCACGACCGACGATTCCGCGCTGTCCGGATGCATCCTCTCCAGCCTCTTGAGCTCCTTGTCCGCCTTGTCCCGGACCTCGACCGGCATATTCGCCGCCTCGATCTTTTCCTTGAATTCCTCGATCTCCGCGCCTTTATCGTCCCCCTCGCCTAATTCCTTCTGGATCGCCTTCAGCTGTTCGCGCAGCACATATTCCCGGTGCGCTTTTCCAAGCTCAACCTGCGCCTGGTTCTGTATCTTGGATGAAATTGAAAGTACCTCGAGTTCCTTGGCAAGGAACCCGACGACCTTCTTCAGCCTGTTTTCAGCGCTTATCGTTTCAAGAATTTCCTGTTTCTCGGCGACCGACAGGTCGAGATTTGTCGCGACCATATCCGCGAGCATCCCTGGTTCCTCGATGCCATCCGCGGCCATGAGCATTTCCTGTGAAATGTTCTTGCCCATAGTCGCGCATCTCTTGAACTGCTCGCTGACCGTCTTCATCAGGGCGCTGACCGTTTTCCCGTGGTCCTTCTCTTCCAGGATTTCCTCTATCTGCACCTGGAAAAATGGATCAGTATTCATCCATTTCTTCACTCGAACACGTGTCAGTCCCTGCGCGAGTACCCGGACTTCATTTTCAAGTCTCGCCATCCTGAGGATTATCGATAAGGTGCCGATCTCATACAGATCATCTGGTCCCGGCACCTCTATCTTACTGTCTTTCTGGCTGAGTAATACAACCTTCCTGTTCGAGTCTATCGCTTCATCCAGGGCTTTGATGCTTCCCAGCCTGCCCACCGATATCGGCGCGACAAGATACGGGAAAACCACAAGGTCCCTGAGGGGAATTAACGGCGCGAATTCCGGAACTTCAATTCTTTCCGGTATTGATACGGTTGGATTATCCTGTTCGCTCACGTTTTACATCTCCATCCTGCTTTGAACGTCATCAGGCTTAATTTGATCTAAAATCTCAACTGCCGGAGTATATCACACTCCGCGCTATGGTTATTTCAATATAATATCAGCGGGTTCATTACTCAACTGATTAAAATGGTTGAACTAACCGGGTGAAATTGTCGAAATATACAATTACAGTCTTATAAATTTATTAAGCCTTATAAGGTCTAATTAACTGGTATTCATATACCATCAATCCTGCCCTGTTTCCAGACCCATCGCGGGCTTTACCTATATTGCCCGTGGGTGTAATATAAAGATCAACAAATTGGAGCTGTCTCAATGCTGTCAACACATCCAGTAATACGAATTTCCCTGATCCTCATCTACTTCACCCTCTGCCAGGCGTGCGGGGCTCCCGATAATGCTCCCGAGCAGGCCGCCCAGTCCAATGTGGCAACCGACGTAAATTACATCGGCGGTGGAACGCAGGCTCCTTACGAAACCCAGGAACCCGAATATAACTCGCCGATGATCCCCGACGATCACGTACCTACAGCGCTCGCATGGGCTGGCAGCATCCGCCAGGCGATATCCCTGGCCGGCTCCGACCGCAAGTATCGTATCATTGTATGGTTCGAAAATCAGAATTGCGCCGAATGTAACCAGGTCCGGACCGACGTGTTCAACGACCCCGACGTTATCGCCGAAACTAGATACTGGCTCTTCGTTAAAGTC
>DASWIV010000083.1:0-8166 GCA_036397475.1 bacterium | reverse complement strand
CGATCCTGTAATCGGGAAGTATCGCTTCCAGGAAATCCGGGAGCACGACACGCACTTCGTCGTTTGTTTCAGGCTCGAATGCCGCGTACTCAAGCACGCCGCCTTCGATCATAGCTTTAATATGCTCGGCGTTAACGGTTTCCCTTTTCTTGACAAGGGCCCTGGTGTCGCCGGGAAGCATTATTTTTTCAGATGGAACGTATTCCTCGAGGATCTGGCGCAGGACTACCGAAAGATGATACTCATCGACAGCATTCTCCTCATCCTTCTGCACCTTGATTTCCTGGATCTCTTCCTCAACCGCGAGTTCGATCTCCGGCAGCGACTTGGAGATGGATTCCTGGTTGACTTCAGTGACAATAAAATTGATGTAATAAACGATCTTCTCGAGCTCTTTCGAAGTCACGTCGAGCAGGCTCGATATCCGGCCCGGAATACCCTTAACGTACCAGATATGGCAAACCGGAGCCGCGAGGGTAATGTGTCCCATGCGCTCGCGACGAACCTTGGAGTGAGTGACCTCGACTCCGCACTTTTCGCACGTGATCCCACGGTAGCGGGGCTTCTTGTACTTACCGCAGTAGCATTCCCAGTCCTTTGATGGACCGAAAATCCGCTCGCAGAACAACCCGTTCATCTCGGGCTTCAATGTACGATAGTTTATGGTCTCGGGCTTCTTTACTTCTCCCCTTGACCATGAAAGGATCATGTCATTGCTTGCAAGCCGGATGGCTACGACGTTGATATCTCTAAGCTGTAGTGGTTTTATAGCTGGCATATTCATCCCTACATATGGCTTTTTTATTCACTGCACCGATCCTTAAACCGGTCCCCCTGAAAATCAGATCAAACTCATAAGGCTTGTTACAGTCAACGAGCTTTGCCGTCACCGGAATCCGCTTTTACCGACGCCGGTCCGGCTTCGCCGTTACCTTCAATTATTTCATCGAACCTGACGTCCAGGCATAATCCCTGGAGTTCCTTGACGAGCACGTTAAAGCTTTCGGGTACTCCCGGCTCTTCAATAAGCTCGCCCTTGACGATCGCTTCATAGGTCCTGTTACGCCCCTCGACATCGTCGGACTTGATAGTGAGAATTTCCTGGAGGACATGCGCCGCGCCGTAAGCTTCAAGCGCCCAGACCTCCATTTCTCCGAACCTCTGTCCGCCGAACTGTGCTTTGCCGCCAAGAGGCTGCTGTGTAACCAGCGCATAGGAACCGACAGACCTGGCGTGGATCTTATCCTCGACAAGGTGGTTGAGCTTCATCATGTAAATCTGCCCGACAGTGACAATGTTGTCGAACTGCTCACCGGACTTGCCGTCGTACAGGGTCGTTTTTCCACTGATCGGAAGACCGGCATCTTCCAGCGCCTGCGTAATTTCGTGTTCTGTCGCGCCGGAGAATACCGGAGTGATAGCACGCCATCCCAGTTTGTCCGCGGCCCATCCAAGATGAGTCTCAAGTATCTGCCCGAGGTTCATTCGGGAAGGCACTCCAAGCGGATTGAGGACAATATCAATCGGAACGCCATTTTCCATGAATGGCATATCTTCAACAGGGACTATCTTGGAGATAACACCCTTGTTACCGTGACGTCCCGCCATTTTGTCGCCTTCCTGGATCTTCCTTCGCTGGGCGATGTAAACCCGGACAAGCTTGTTGACGCCAGGAGAAAGTTCGTCGCCGGCTTCACGCGAGAAAATCTTGGTCTTTATGACCTTACCGCGGTCACCATGAGGAACTTTCAGTGAAGTGTTTCGGACGTCGAGCGATTTTTCACCGAATATCGCACGCAGGAGTTTTTCCTCGGGAGTCGGTTCCGTTTCGCCCTTGGGAGTAACCTTGCCGACAAGGATATCCTCGCTCTGTACCTCGGTCGCTTCGACGACAACGCCGTTATCATCCAGGTTGCGAAGCATATTCTCGGAGAGGTGGGGAATATCCCTGGTGATCTCTTCGGGTCCAAGCTTGGTATCCCTGGCTTCGCATTCGTATTTTTCAATGTGGATTGATGTATAGGTATCATCCTGCACAAGCCTCTGCGACAGGATGATCGCGTCCTCGAAATTGTATCCACGCCATGGCATGAATGCACAGAGAATATTTTTACCAAGCGCGAGTTCACCGTCGCGGGTGGAAAATCCGTCCGCGATTACATCTCCAGCCTTGATCTTCTGGTTGAGATGGACTATCGGGCGCTGGTTCATGCAGGTGCCCTGGTTGCTCCTGACAAATTTCATCAGGTTGTAAACATCGATCTCGCCACTGCGGCGCTCGATCACAATCTTGTCCGCCTGGACCTCGATAACCTTGCCGGCATGTTCCGACTTGAGTATCGCACCTGAATCATAGGCAACCTTGCGCTCCATGCCGGTACCGACAAGAGGGGCCTCGGGCATCATCAGTGGAACAGCCTGGCGCTGCATGTTCGAGCCCATCAACGCGCGGTTAGCGTCGTCATGCTCGAGAAACGGGATCAACGCAGTGGTCGGACTGACGATCTGCATTGGACTGACATCCATGAACTGGATCTCTTCCTTTGGGCGCATCGATATCTTGTCCTTCGCACGGCAATGGACAAGGTCATCGATAAGACGCCCGTTCTTGTCCAGAGGGGCGTTTGCCTCAGCGATGGTGAATCGGTCTTCCTCATCGGCTGAAAGGTACTGGACCTCGTCGATAACTTTTCCTCTTCTTACCACCCTGTACGGAGTTTCGATGAATCCGTAGTTGTTGATGATCGCGTAGGTCGCAAGCGAGCCGATCAGTCCGATGTTCGGGCCTTCAGGGGATTCGATCGGACAAATTCTTCCATAATGGCTGTGATGGACGTCGCGGACCTCGAATCCGGTTCGCTCTCTCGAAAGTCCTCCCGGACCCAGAGCGGAAAGCCTTCTTTTATGTGTGAGCTCCGCGAGGGGATTCGTCTGATCCATAAACTGGGACAACTGCGACGATCCGAAGAATTCCTTCAGCACCGCAACAACGGACCTGGTGTTGATGAGCAGCTGCGGGGTCAGTTTATCGTGATCCTGAACAGCCATCCGTTCTTTCGCGACCCTTTCCATCCTCAGCAGGCCCTTGCGGAAGTGATTCTGGATAAGTTCGCCGACCGAACGGATTCTCCGGTTTCCGAGATGGTCGATATCGTCGATCTGATCGTTCGTCATATCGAGCAGGTACCTGAGGGACTCGATAATATCGATCTTCGTCAAATACCTGACAGGATCCGGAATATTGATCCCAAGTTTTTTATTCATCTTGAACCTGCCGACAGGCGACAGGTCATAGCGGCGCTCATCGAAAAACCTGGATTCCAGGAGTGAACGCGCAGTCTCAATTGTCGGGGGATCTCCCGGGCGGAGTTTCTTGTAAATATCGAGCAGGGCGGCATCGTTCAGAGATAGTTTCGGATTTGCCTGGACATACTGCTCGAGAGTTGGAAGAGCCTGCTCGTAGGTCTTGAGAAGGCTATTATCCATTTTAAGGGAATTGACGGGATATGGCAGGGGCAATCCGTCCGGATAGGCTGCCGACAGCTTGATAGCCTGTTCCTCGTTTATAATATCGCCCTTTTTCGCGATCGCCCGTCCGCCGGTAGGCGCATAGAGGTCCACAGGAACTTCGAGTCCCTGGAGCAGGAACGGCTTGGCTTCGAGTATAAGCTGAATATCCCTGTGCGAGATCGTTTCGCGGTCGGGATCGACAACAAAATCCAATCCCATCATCAAATTGGTGACCGGGATTTTTCTGACCTTGTCGAGACGGACAATACAGGCACCATCCGGGTCATGTTCAATTTCGATCCATGCGCCACGGTTCGGGATCACCCTGGCGTAATACACCTGTTTTCCGGCGGTGGTGATCTTGTCCATGAAATATACGCCGGGTGACCTGACGAGCTGGCTGACCACAGCCCGTTCGGCACCATTAATAACGAATGTGCCGTTATCGGTCATCATGGGGAGATCGCCAAGAAAAACATCCGATTCAAGTTCGACCCCGCTGATGCGATTGATCAGCTTGAGCCTCAGCCTCAGGCTGGCTGAATAAGTCAGGTCGCGATCTTTACAGGTGGATATATCCGTATTTGGCTCATCGATAAAATAATCGACGAACTGCAATTCCAGATTATCCGAATATCCCTTGATGGGGAAGGTGCGCACAAACAGGTCACGCAATCCGCTTTCAAGGAACCAGTCGAATGATCTCTTCTGCACTTCGATCAGGAACGGGATATCGTAGAGCAGGTCTTCAGGAATTTTCGAGAAATTCTTGATCTCCCGCTTGTGTACCTGAAGGGGATCGATAACGTTAACGGAATTATGGAGAGTCATTCAGATCCATCTCCTTAAATAATTAGAAAGCGACAAACGGCGCGGATTAAAAGACAGGAAACGCCCCACGTGCACTCGGGAGGAGCGCAGGCCATGGGGTATTTCGCGTTTCTTTAAGTAACCCACCTGGGTCCATTTGTCTGATCCCGGACCGTTCTGGAACAGTACGGGATAAAAAAGGGCGATTAAATTCGCCGGTCCTCGCCAGCCAGTTAATTTACTTAACAGTTACAACACCGCCGGCATCGGCAAGTTTGGACTTGATCTGCTCTGCCTCTTCCTTACTTACGCCTTCCTTAATCGGCTTAGGTGTGGAATCGACAAGTGCCTTGGCGTCCTTGAGACCAAGCTCGGTAACTTCGCGGACAGCTTTGATAACCTGAATCTTATTTGGTCCGGCTTCTTCGAGAACTACATCGAAGCTGGTCTTTTCCTCGGCAGCGTCGGCATCTCCGCCAGCTGCGGCAGCTACTGCGGCAGGCGCAGCGGCCATCGGGGAAACGTCCCACTTCTCCTGCAGATACTTGGTGAACTCATTAAGTTCAAGTACGGTCCATCCTTCGATTTCCGCTAATACTTTTTCCTGTGCTTCTGTTAGAGCCACTTCAATTTCCTCCGTGGGAATATCCCACATGAATTTGTTTCGACCTTAACCCCGGCCGATTGGGAAGAAGCTTTACACGTAACAGTCTTACAAAATCAATTTCCGTCCCGGGGCATAACCGGTAAGGAGGTTCTATAGCAAAAACGTTTCTATTCTCTTCTATTCTCAGTCAGTCGCCATTTTCACGGCTTTGGCATCGAGCGTACCAACAAATTCGATAAGCCCTGCGGACATGGTTCCGGCAAATTCAGCCAGCGGAGCCATTAAGGTACCAACCAGCCTCGCCTGGAGTTCTTCCCTGCCCGGCAGGTTCGCGAGTTCCTTGATGGCAGCAATATCGATAACCCTGCCATCGAAATATCCGCTCTTTAAAATGAACGGAGGGTTCTTCTTGGAAAATTCGAACGCGGCTTTTGTTCCGCCCACAGCGTCCTCTGTACTGAAAACGAACGCGAGCTGGCCCTTGAGATGATCGTCGAGACCATCAATCCCGGCGTTGCCGAGTCCGATTTTCGCAAGCGTATTCTTGATAACCTGCAGTCGCCCGCCGGCTTCGCGAAGCTGATGCCTCAGATCTTCCATCTGATGCACAGTAAGGCCTTTATACTCCGCAAGAAGTATGGCTTTCGACTCGCTTGCACTCTGCTGGAATTCCTGTATTTTTGTTTCTTTTATTTTTCTTAG
Organism: bacterium; assembly: GCA_036397475.1. Classification (GTDB taxonomy): domain Bacteria; phylum JAJVIF01; class JAJVIF01; order JAPKYR01; family JAPKYR01; genus DASWIV01. The sequence goes on along the minus strand of DASWIV010000083.1, from coordinate 2,537 downwards.
TGAACCCATAATCACACCTGTATTTTTTTCTGTTAAAACCCGTTATGCGGCACTCGACGTGACGTCCTTTGTGTCGAGCTTGATGCCTGGACCCATGGTAGAAGAAATTACAACCTTCTTGATGTACTGGCCCTTGGCTCCCGGTGGACGGTTTCTGGTCAGGTAATTCATGAATGCCTGGATGTTGTCTTTTAACTGGCCAGGCTCGAAACTCACGCGTCCGACCTTGGTGTGGATAAGTCCACCAGAATCCGCGCGGAATGTGATCTTGCCAGCCTTGTATTCCTTTACGGCGGCTCCGATATCGTTAGTGACGGTTCCGGTTTTTGGATTGGGCATAATTCCTCTCGGGCCAAGAACTCGTCCTAGCTTACCTACAACCTTCATCATGTCCGGCGTCGAAAGAACGGTATCAAAATCGGTCCTGCCGTTCTGGATTTCCTCGGCGAGTTCGTCGCTGCCGATAACATCGGCGCCTGCTTCTCTCGCTTCCAGCTCTTTTTCTCCCTGCGCGAATACCGCGACACGCATTACCTTGCCGGTACCATGCGGCAGGCTGAATGCGCCTCGAAGCTGCTGGTCGGCATGGCGGGTATCGAGTCCCGTGCAAACCACAATATCGACCGAAGCGTCGAACTTTGTCGCATTTGTCGATCTTACAAGTTCGATCGCCCTGTCGAGGGGGTAAAATTCATTTCTGTCTACTAACTGGGCGGCTTTCTGGTAAGCCTTGCTTTTTTTTGTCATTATCGCACCTCGGTCGTGGTTCGGATGACCTGCTATTCGGTCTCCCACCGGAGCACGCGGCTCCCCGGGTAAAAATTTTCCATGATAAAAATACTAAATTATTACCTTAATCCCCATGCTGCGAGCACTGCCCTCAACGATCTTCATTGCTGCTTCTACATCGTTGGCGTTCAATTCGGGAAGTTTTCGCTCAGCGATATCCTTGACCTGCTTGAGCGATATAGTCGCGACTTCCTCAGTTCCGGGAGCGTGCGCCCCCTTCTCGATCTTAATAGCTTTTTTGATCAGGTCGCTCATCGGGGGCATTCCGAGCTTAAATGAATATGTTCGATCCTGGTAGATGGTAATTTCTACCGGGACAATCGAACCGGAATCCTTGGCTGTCTGCTCGTTATACTCCTTGCAGAACTGCGGCAGGTTAATTCCGAACGGCCCAAGCTGAGAACCGATCGGCGGACCGGGATTAGCGGCACCCGCTTTAATCTGCAATTTCAGGACCTTCGTAACAGGCTTTTTCGCCATTTCTTCTTCGTTCCCTTATCTGTTTGTGGACAACGGATGCGAATTACTCGTCCGATGTCTTCTCTATTTCGTTGAAACTAAGTTCAACCGGGGTCTCTCGTCCGAAAACCGAAAGCATTACTTTTGCTTTCTTTTTATCGTAGTCAATTTCCTGAATTACTCCGTTAAAATCGGTGAAGGGACCATTTAACACGACAACTTCATCGCCGACGGTAAGGTCAATTACCGGACCTTCACTCTGCATTCCCATCCTTTTCAGGATGGTCTGCATTTCATTTTCCTTGATGGGCATTGGCTCCCGTGCCGTACCGAGAAAATGTGTCACGTTCTCGGTATTTTTAATGAGAGCCCATGTCTCATCGGTTAATACCATCTCGACAAATACGTAGCCGGGAAAAACCTTGTGCTTGACCGGCTTACGTGAACCCTTGACCACTTCGAGATGCTCTTCCTGCGGTACGATCACCCGGAAAATCTTGTCGCGAAGCCCCAGGACCTTCGCCTGCTGCTCAATTGAAGATTTAACCTTCTGCTCGCAACCCGACTTTGTATGTGCTACATACCACGCCATTAAAAGTATTTATTCTCCCTCGGTGCCGCCGGGAGTCCCCTCGGGACTTCCGCCGCCGGCTTCCTCATCCCCACCGGGTCCACCAATCAATCCGGCTGAAGATCCCGGTACGTTCACATTCTCCGTTACAGAGACATTATCCAGCCCGAATAATCTGGTCGTGAAGGCGTTAAATCCCCACGACGCCACACCCATGAAAGCTGCAAGAAATACAATTGTAAACACAACAACCCAGGTCGACCGCCATGCTTCATCAATCGACGGCCAGTTCACTTTTTTCCGCTCGATATCGACTTCTCGCAGAAACTCCATGAAGCGCTCCCATATGTTAGGTTCAGGCTCCGCAACCTTCGCGGGCTTGGGAGACTTCTTCGGCTTTGCAGGCTCTTCGGCAACGGGTTCTTCCTGACCAGACTCTGGACCGAGGTCGATCAGCTGGTCTTCGCCCGATTCTTCCCTCATCTTAGCCCGTTCGCGTCGCTCTGCTTTTTTCTGCGCTTTTTTATCTTTTTTAGGCATAACAATACCCGCCTCCCGTGGAATGCGGGTGAATCAGTTACTCAAGAATTTTATCGATGACGCCGGCGCCGACGGTACGTCCGCCTTCGCGGATGGCGAAGCGGAGGCCTTCTTCCATTGCGATGGGCGTGATGAGCTCGACGGACATCTTGACATCGTCGCCGGGCATTACCATCTC
>DASWIV010000082.1:0-16692 GCA_036397475.1 bacterium | reverse complement strand
CAGGGCGTTCAATATCAAATCATCTTTTTCCCTGCCCTGTACAATCGCCAGCATCGCGCCAACCACGCGTCTTACCATCTGGTACAGAAATCCGCTACCGTAGTATCGAATATCCGTAATCGTTCCATCCGATGTCACCTTGACTTTCCGTATGGTTTTTTCAGGATTCTCTCCAGCCTCAAGACGCGGAGAAAAACTGCGGAAATCGCGTGTCCCTTCGAGCTGAGAGCCGCACTCAACCAGTTTATCCAGGCTGAACGGTTTGTGGTCCTCGATGAAGAGGACGTACTTCCTGTCCATCGGCGGAAGTTCTTTTGCCCGCAGGATCCTGTACAGGTACTCTTTTCCAACGGCCGAATATCTCGGGTGAAAATCGAAGCCTGTCTCGCGGCAGTCAGTAATTCTCACATCATCGGGAAGCAATCCATTGAGTCCCGAGCGAATATCGCCGGCTGTACGAGGAGACGAGGTACGGAATCCGATAACCTGCCCGGACGCATGAACGCCGGAGTCGGTTCTCGACGCGGCAGTCGCACGAACGGGATGGTTACAGATAGTGGACAGGGCGAAATTAATTTCACCCATGACCGTACGATCATTCACCTGAATCTGCGAGCCCGAAAATCCGCTCCCATCATATGCCACAGTGGCTCGGTAAGCGCGGATAAGGGGTCGGTCCATGATTTCAATGTTCCGATCACCGGCTTCCGCCGGGAATGTTTACTCGTTAGTATTAAATGTCACAACCGCGAGCTGAGTGCCATCGCCACGACGCTGTCCGGCCGGGATGACGCTGACTTCTCCGCCGGTCCTGTTCTTAAGCTTCGGGACAATGTCGTTTGTGAGCTTGAAAATTACCCGCCTGTCGTCGATCTGCTTCCTTATCTCTCTCATGGCGTTGAAATCGCCTTTTTTCGCCCACGTGACCAGTTTCTGGACAAACATGGCGAGAGCTTTGGCTTTTGCCCTGCTCGTAGTAATTTCGCCATGCTGGATCAGGCTTTTAGCCTGATATTTGAGGAGTGCCAGACGCTGATCAGTAGGACGCCCAACCTTTTTATTTTTGCGAAGATGTCTCATTTCTCAACTCTTGTATAAAATCGTTAACTTAGTCTTTTTCCTTTTTACGGTTGCCACGGCGGCGCCGCGCTCCGGTGGAAAGTTCCAGTCCGTACGGATCAAGCCGTTCCTGAATTTCCCTCAGTGATTTTTCGCCGAAGTTCCTGATCTTCAGAAGTTCGGTTTCCGGAGTCTGGATCAATTCACCGATAGTATGAACCCCGATCTTCCTCAGGCAGTTAGCCGGGCGGATCGGAAGGTCAAGGATATCCACGGACTGCGAAAGTACACTGTCCTGCTGGCTTAACGTATCCGCTGCAAACTCGTAACCATCCTGGCTTTCCGGCATGAACGCAAAGAGGTTATAGTAACCGGTAAGGATGTTTGCGGCTTCCGTCACCGCGTCGCGCGGACTGATCGATCCATTTGTTTTTACTTCCAGGACGAGCTGGTCGAGCTCTGTATCCTGCCCCAGCCTGGTATTCTGAACTGTGTAGTTCGCTTTCAGGACGGGAGAGAATTTGCTGTCGAGCACAATTACTCCGAGAGGAGCTCGAGAAGTGTCGCCCCACTTGGGATTCAGCGTGTGGATCTGATGCCGTTCACTCGGCACATAACCTACCCCGCGCCCGATGCCAATTTCCACCCTGAGATGGGTATTGTCACTGGTTAGAGTGGCAAGGTGCTGATCGGGATTCAGAAGTTCCACATCGGGATTCGGCTTGATATCCGCAGCTGTGACATCGCCAATTCCGCTGGCATCCAGATTCAGGATAGCGTAGTTGTCGCTTCCCTTCAGGTGTACCGCCAGAGCTTTGAAATTAAGCAGCAATTCAATACCGTCCTCATGTACTCCGGGGACGGTAGAATACTCATGAAGAACCTTTTCGAACTTCACGTAGGTGACAGCGCTTCCGGTAATGGATGAGATAAGAACGCGCCTCATCGCATTGCCAAGTGTAGCGCCAAAGCCCTGAGCCAGAGGCGACAGAACGAATTTGGAAAACGAGGCTTCTTCCTCGATTTCCTCTTCAATGAACTCGGGTCGAACGCGGTTGAGGCGCTCGATCAACTCCTGTTCTCGTTCGAATCCCATGGATTCGCCGGAATCAGTATCAACGACAGTAACTCCTGCCATAAATATTCTTCCCTCCTGCTCCTTTATTATCGAGAATAGAACTCTACAATCAGGCTTGCCTGGATCTGATGATCGAACTGTCCTTTTTGCGGCGCGTGTTTATACGTGCCAGTCAACTTGGAGTAGTCCATCTCGATCCAAGGATACGTACAATCTTCCGGGTTCAGGTTAACGACTTCCTGGAAAGGAGCAGATTTGCGTTTTTGCTGCTTGACCTGGATGACGTCACCGTCCCGCAACTGGTAACTGGGAATATCGACATTACTCCCGTTCACCATAAAATGTCCGTGATTGACAAGCTGCCTTGCCTGCGACCTTGAAACCGCAAAACCCATTCTGTAAACGGCATTATCCAGACGTCGCTCGAGATGCTCGATCAGGACATCGCCGGTAACGCCCTTACGTTTCGCGGCCTGTTTATAATAATTTTTAAACTGTTTTTCTGTTAGGCAGTAAATTCTTTTTGCCTTCTGCTTTTCGCGCAGCTGGGTGTTATAGTCCGAAGTAGTCCGGCGCCTTCCGAACTTCTGTCCGCCCGGAGGATGGGGGTTGCGTCCTTCCTCCATGGCACATTTAGCTGAGAAGCAGCGCCGACCCTTAAGGAAAAGTTTCGTTCCTTCTCTGCGGCAATATCTGCAAACTGGACCTGTATATCTGGACAATTCAGTCTTTCTCCTTTATTCCTTAACCAGTTCCCTAAACCCGTCTTCTCTTCCTTGGCCTGCAACCGTTGTGAGGCACAGGCGAAATATCTCGTATAACACCGATATCGAGTCCGCTGGACATGAGAGCGCGAATCGACGCTTCGCGTCCGCTTCCCGGACCCTTCGTAAAGATGTCAATTTTTCTCATCCCCATGTCCTGGACAGCGTGCGCGCAATCGCGGGCTGCCTGTGTAGCGGCGAACGGTGTGGATTTCCTCGATCCTTTAAATCCCTTCGATCCGCCCGACGCCCAGACAAGGGTAGCGCCATCGTCATCGGAAATAGTGATGATCGTGTTATTGAACGTAGATTTGATGTGCGCGACGCCGTGCGATACCTGGCGCTTCGATTTCTTCTTGGTAGTTCTCTGTCTTCGTCTTCCCATTGTTTTATATAATCCTCAATAATTCCTGATTTACTTTGAAGTTGGAGCCTTCTTCTTTCCGGCAACTGTCTTGACCGGACCCTTTCTCATACGGGCGTTGGTCCTGGTGCGCTGGCCACGTACGGGAAGACCGTGGCGATGCCTGAGTCCAGCATAGCAGCCGATATCCATTTTTCGCTTGATATTCTCGACAACCTGGCGCCTTAAATCGCCTTCAACCGTATACTTTCGCTCAAGTTCCTCACGAATCCGGACAACTTCATCCTCGGTGAGGTTTTCAGCCCTGGTATCGGGATTGATATTCGCGGCTGCAAGAATTTTCTGAGATGTCGTCAAACCAATTCCATGGATATAGGTTAGAGCGATCTCGACTCTTTTCCTGTTAGGTATGTCTACTCCGGCTATACGTGGCACTTTGCTTATCCTCTCGTATTAATCGAATTAACCCTGCCGCTGCTTATGCCGCGGGTTCTCACAAATCACCATAACGCGACCATGTCGCCTTATGATTTTGCACTTCAGACAGATTTTTTTGACACTTGCTCTGACTTTCATTTTTCTTCTCCGTGCGAGCCCTTAAAATCATTTCAATCGCCAAACAATACGCCCGCGGTTCAAATCGTAGGGGCTCAGCTCGACCTTTACTTTATCGCCCAGCGCAATACGGATAAAACTCATTCGAATTTTTCCCGATATATGTGCCAGAACCTCATGCTCATCCTTGAGCTTGACTTTCACCTTGAACATGCCATTAGGCAGTGCTTCGATGACTTCTCCTTCAACTTCTATGGCTTCTTCTTTCGCCATCAATCACCTTTTCATAAAATAAACATCAACCGCGCGCGCCGGCTTTGCTTCCTTTTACCTCATCGAGAATTCGTGAAGTAATCTCGTCCACCGCGCCGACTCCGTCGACCTTCCTCAGAATTTTTTTCTTCTCGTAATATTCCGCGATCGGAGCGGTTTCATTATGGTAAACACGGAACCTGGTTCGCACCGATTCCTCGTTATCGTCTGTTCTCTGTATCAATCCCTCATGCCCGCATTTATCGCAGACGTCGTTTTTTTTCGGAGGGAGAGTGATCAGGTTGTAGACAGCCTTGCACTCCGGGCAGATCCGGCGCGATGTAAGCCTTGCCACCAGGGAATCTTCCGGCACATCGATAAACACGACCGCTTCAACTGTCTCGGAACCACCAGGACTCAAATCACTTAATGCTTCAGCCTGACGGATCGAGCGGGGAAACCCATCGAGCAGCCAGCCCGCCTGGGTGTCATCCCACGTCAACCGGTCCTTCACCAGGCGAATGACCAGTTCATCGGGAACCAGTTCGCCGGCTTCGACGTACTTCTTCGCTTCTTTGCCAAGTTCCGTATTCCCGGTGATATTTTCACGGATGATGGAACCGGTGTCGATATGCGGCACTCCTATCCGCTCGGCTACAATAGCAGCCTGGGTTCCCTTGCCTGCGCCGGGAGGTCCGAAGAGCAATAATTTGTTGACGTAGCTTCCCATTCTTAAACGCTTAAATGTCCGTTTCCTGTCTGGAAGCGGACAAACGATTTATTATACACGAATTCCACTTCCATACAAGCCTTTATATATATTATGTTTATTGATCCCGTTCTTATCCGATAGCGCTCTCATAACGGATCATCGTCAGGCGTGCATCCAGTTCACGTACGGTGTCAAGTGCGACACCGACCATGATCAGAATACTCGTTCCTCCGATCAGGTTGAGGGTACTCATGTTTTTGAAAACGTAAATGTAAAGGACGCTCGGTATTACCGCGACCGCGGCAAGGTACAGAGCGCCAATGAATGTTGTCCGTTCAAGGATCCTGGAAATATACAGCTCGGTACGTTTACCGGGCCGGACTCCCTGGATGTATCCGCCCTGTTTCTGAAGATTTTCCGCGATATCCTTAGGGTTGAAGGTGACCGCGGTGTAGAAGTAGGTGAATACCATCGTCAGGATCCAGTAAACCGTAAAGTAAAGCCAGCTGTTCGGGAAAGTCCTGGTCCATTTCGCGAACATTCCACCGAACCCTTCCGATCCGGGATCGAAGAAGTTTCCGATCGTGGATGGGAACAGGAGGACTGAAATCGCGAAGATGATCGGGATAACTCCCGCCATATTCACCTTAAGGGGCAGATAATGGGTACGCCCTTCGTAGAACCGGCGCCCGACCTGCCGCCTTGCATAATGGACAGGGATTCTTCTTTCTGCCAGGTGCATGAAGGTTATGCACCAGACCATTCCAACTGTAAGGGCACTGAAAAGAATGATCTGCTTGATCAATTCAGGAGCCTGGCCCTGGGCGTAGGCAGTTGTCATATCCTGAACCAGGGTCAAGGGCATTATGGAAACAATACCCGCGAAAATTATAAGACTGACACCGTTACCGATACCGCGTTCCGATATCAATTCACCTACCCACATCAAGGCAAACGTCCCGGTGGTCATTGTAAGAACAATCAGGGCAATGTCGAAATAATAACTGGGTGTACCCGGTTCCGCCTGTACCAGCCCTGTCTGGTTGAACAATGTAAGAAGCCCGATTGCCTGGAAAGCGGCAAGAAAGACCGTTGCGTACTTGGTATATTGGGCGATGAGTTTACGTCCAGCTTCGCCTTCCTTTTGTAGCTCCTCAAGCTGAGGGATGATGACAACCAGCAGGTTGAAAATAATGCTTGCGTTAATGTACGGCATGACACCAAGCGCGAACAGACTGAACTGCTTCAGCGCTCCACCTGAGAACAGGTCGAGGAGTTCCCAGATACCGCCTCCACTTCCACCCGCTCCGCCGGCAGCCTGGTCGAAAAATCTCACGAGCTCGGCAGCGTCTGTACCGGGGACCGGGATGTGCGCACCGAACACGAAAATTACAAACATACCGAGGACGAACTGGATTCTCCGTCGGAGGTCCGGGACCTGTAATGCGTTCAGAAATACTTGTACAAGCTTATTTTCCACTATTTCCCTCGTGAAAATTTGATGAACGTGTGCCTACTGTTCAGCTACTCTTTTCCTCTTTATTTTCTTTATCCTGTTTTTCTTTTTCCTGCCTGGCGGCAATAATTTCAACCTTGCCCCCGGCAGACTCTACCTTCGCCCTGGCGCTTGCGCTGGCAGCATGAACCGCGATAGACAACGGGCGGACAATTTCCCCTCGGCCGAGCAACTTAACCAGGATTCCACGTCCGCTGACAAGTCCTTTTTCCTTAAGCAGCCCCGGTGAAACGCGTGTTCCTTCGGGAAGTTCGAGTGCGGCAATCTGGTCAAGGTTAACAGGGAAGTACTCGATCCTGTTCGGGCTCCGGAATCCGCCGATCTTGGGGATACGCCTGTACAGAGGAAGGGCGCCGCCCGCAAACGGGTACGGCTTTGCTCCGCCGGCCCTCGACTTCTGTCCGTTTCGTCCTTTTCCGCAATATCTGCCCTGGCCCTGAGAAATTCCACGGCCTACTCGCCGTCGCTTTTTCCTGGTGCCAGAATCTTTTGGTAGATTTCCTAAGTTCATTGTTATCGCCTGTTAAAAAAATCTCTACTTAATAATTACACTCAGTTATTTTCGGATCCGGAAGCGCGTCGAGCCCTGACCTCATCAAGCGGGAGCATCTTGCTCAGCGCATTGAAAGTCGCGCGCGCGACATTTATTTTTGTGGCGGTCCTGCCGATGTTCTTGGCAAGTACATTTCTTACGCCAGCCACCTCAAGGATACTGCGGATGGGTCCGCCCGCGATGACACCGGTACCTTCAGACGCCGGTTTGAGGAAAACCACGGCAGCGCCGTATTTTTCCCTCGCAGAGTGGGGAAGGGTTCCATTTTTCAACGGAACATTGATCATGTTTTTCTTCGCCTTGTCCTGCCCTTTTCTGATCGCGCTAAGGACATCTCCCGCCTTGCCATAGCCGAGACCAACATTACCCATACCGTCGCCCATGGCTACAAGCGCTGTAAATGTGAACCGGCGTCCGCCCTTAACAACCTTGGCTACACGGTTGATGTGGATCACACGTTCCTGCAGTGCCGCGGGTTCAACAAATTCCTCGACTATTTCCTCTTCAATAACCTCGATAACTTCCTCGCCTTTATCTTCATTCGAGGAGTTCTGTCTATCCCTTGGGTTATTCCTGTTGTCTCGTGTAGTCACTTAGTTCTCCCGTAATAATGCCTGTCAGAATTCCAGGCCATTCTTTCTCAAAGTCTCCGCAAATTTCTTGATTTTGCCTTTATATCCGAACCCGCCATGATCGAATACTACAGTTTTCATTCCCGCCTGTTTTGCGGCTTCAGCGAAATTTTCCGCCACCTTTACCGCCGCATCGCTGTTTCCGCCATGCTCCTTCAGATTTTTAACGAGGCTGCTCGAGGCACACAGGGTGATGCCCCTGCTGTCGTCAATAGCCTGACAATAAAAGTGGTTAAGGCTCTTGAACACCGCAAGCCGTGGCCGTTCAGGAGTTCCGTGGACCTTTTTCCTGAGCCTCTGATGGCGGCGTTTCCGTAGCTGAGTTTTTTTCCTTGTATCCATAATGCGTATCACCAGGTTCTATGAAGCACCCTTACCGACTGCTCCGGCTTTACCTGCCTTCTTCCTGACGCGTTCGCCCTGGTATCTTATTCCCTTGCCCTTGTAAGGCTCAGGCGGGCGGACTTCCCGTATATTAGCGGCGAACTGGCCAAGCTGATGCTTATTAATTCCCCATAAAGTAATGAGAGTATTATTATCGACAGTAGCTGTGATGCCATCGGGAATCGGGAGAGTTTTGGAGTTGGAATACCCCACATCAAGCACGATGTCCTTGCCGGAAATAGCGGCGCGGTATCCCACTCCGATAAGTTCCAGCTTGCGTGTGAAACCTTCCGAAACCCCAATCACAGCGTTATTAATCAGCGCACGGTACAACCCGTGCCATTTTTTATCCGACTTGAGGCCAGTTACGGATTTCACCATTACAGTGGAATCGTCGAAGTCGACCGTTACTGCCGCATTAAAATCTACCGACAACGATCCGTGCTGCCCCTTAGCGGTGAAAGTCGAATTCTTTACGCTGACTTCCGTACCACTGGGGACCTTAACAGGTAGTGTTCCTATTCTGGACATGATTAACGATCACCCGGCAATCCTTACCAGACCGAGCAGATCAGTTCACCCCCCAGTTTACGTTTCTTGGCTTCACGCCCGGTCATAATTCCCTTGGACGTGCTCAATATATTGACACCCAGGCCGTCAAATACGAAAGGTATTTCCTTGTAACCGACATAATTTCTTCTGCCAGGCACGCTTTCGCGCTTCAGGCCCTTGATTACAGGATCTTTCTCGGCAAGGTACTTCAGGTAGAACCTGAGCATCTTCCGGTTATTGACCATGCGAATGTCATAACCAAGGATGAATCCTTCCTGTTTTAACACCTGGGCGAGTGCCTTCTTGAATTTAGAATACGGCACGTCGCAGGTTTTTTTGTAAACCCTGGTCGAATTGCGGATTCTTGTTAGCATATCCGCGATGGGATCCGTCATGACCATAAGTAATCTCTACTCCTTCCACACATGGCATTAACACCGGTTGAATAAATCGCTTCCAGCCTGTTCCCTTTCATTACCAGCTCGCCTTCCTCACTCCGGGGATAACCCCTTCATGGAAAAGCTGTCGGAAGCAGATTCTGCACAAGCCGAATCTTCTGATGTAAGCCCGGGCTCGCCCGCAAACCTTGCATCTGTTTTTATACCGGGTCGAGTGTTCCTTGCGTCTCTCGTTTCTTATTAATGCGCTTTTCTTCGCCATTTAATATTCCTGTTTTCCTGTTGTCTGAATATTTCCGTTTTCTCAGCTCGCCACTGTGATTCTGAAAGGACATCCAAGCCCTTTTAACAGAGCCTGCGCGTGCGCGTCATTCCTCGCGGATGTGACTATTGTGATATCCATACCGCGAATCCTGTCGATCTCATCGTAGTCGATCTCGGGGAAAACCAGCTGCTCGACAATGCCGAACGTGTAGTTCCCGGTCCCGTCGAATGAGTTGGGATTCAATCCCTGGAAGTCCCTTACCCTAGGAAGTGCAAGGTTGAACAATCTGTCCAGGAATTCATACATCCGGTTTCCACGAAGAGTAACGAATGTACCGACCGGCATTCCAGCCCTTAGCTTATACTGGGCCACAGATTTCCGGGCACGGGTCATTACTGGTTTCTGGCCGGTAATGATCGTGAGATCTTTCATCGCGGCTTCAAGTACCTTTATATCGCGTGAGCCTTCGCCGACTCCGAGGTTCACGACAACCTTCTCGATCCGTGGGACTTCATGGACATTTCCGAGTCCAAATTCCTTCAGCATCGACGGGATAACTTCCTCGCGCCACATTCTCAGGAGCCTTGACTCCGGTGTGCGCAAAGGCTTCTCCTGGCTGACTTCCTTGTCTTTGGCTGGAGCCTGTTTGTCTTTTTTGCCTTTATCTTTTTTAGATTCCTTATCTGCCATCGTGAAATCCTTTATACAATGCCAATATTACAGTGTGTCGAGCTGTTCACCGCAGTTTCGACAAACCCGTACATGAAACGTCCGCTCCTTGTTATCCTGCGATTTAGTGAACGTACTTTTCTTCGGCCGCGTATGCTTTTTACAATGCGGACAGTGGACCATAAGATTGCTCACATGAATCGCGGCGGGCATATCGGTAATTCCTCCGCCACCACCCTGGCTAACCTTCCGGTGCCTCTTTACCATATTGATACCCTCGACAACGGCACGCTGCTTCACGGGATCAACCGATAAAACTCTTCCTGTGGCTCCCCTGTCCTTGCCTGCAAGAACATAGACCGTGTCGTCCTTCTTTATATTCAACTTAGGTATCGCTTTCTTTTTTTCAGCCATTTCAAATTCCTTTACGGACTAAAGAACCTCTGGCGCGAGCGAGACGATCTTCATGAATTTCTTTTCTCTCAGTTCCCTGCCTACGGGACCGAAAACACGGGTACCGACAGGATTGGTTCCATCTGGGGCAAGGATCACAGCCGCGTTGTCATCGAACCGGATCCTGCTGCCGTCCGGACGTGTAACTTCCTTGTGCGTCCTTACAACAACCGCTTTGACCTTGGAGCCCTTCTTGACGTTACCCGCAGGTATAGCTTTCTTTACGGTTGCGACGATGATGTCGCCGATCGACGCATAGCGCCGTCCCGATCCGCCAAGAACCCTTATACAAAGAATTTCCTTCGCTCCCGAATTGTCAGCCACTTTAAGGCGGCTCTCCTGCTGAATCATAGCGACATCACCTTTCGACTACTTGGCTTTTTCGAGGACCTCGACAAGCCTGAATCGCTTATTTTTTGATAACGGGCGGGTTTCTTCGATCAATACGAAATCTCCAATACCCGCTTCTTCTTTGTAATCATGAACCATGTACTTCTTGGTAAGCTTCATGATCTTCCCGTAAAGGGGATGCTGCCTGCGCCTGTCGACCCTAACCAGGAGCGTTTTATCCATCTTGTCAGAAACTACCGTGCCCTTAAGTAACCGGCGCGGCGGTTTCCTGGTGGTTTCTTCTTTAGGTGTATCTGTCATTTTAGATCTCGATATCCTTTTCAATAGCGACGGTCCTGAGTCTCGCGATTTCCTTCCTGACCTGCTTGAATCTCGCGGGAGAAGATAACTGCGCGGTCGCTTCCTGTGAACGCAGCATGAACAGTTCCAGCATCAATTCGCTGTACTTTTCCTTCATCTCCACCTCGCCCATATCCCGGAATACTTTTAACTGTTCAGTAGATTTCATTTTTCATCACCGTTCAATTCAATTACACGCGCTTGACGAACCTCGTTTTCATCGGGAGCTTGTGTCCGGCCAGCCTCATGGCTTCCTTCGCGAGATCTTCGGTCACTCCACCGATCTCGAACATAACCGTACCGGCTTTAACAACAGCTACCCAGTGATCCGGGTTACCCTTACCTTTACCCATCCTGGTTTCCGCCGGTTTTGAAGTAACGGAAAGCTGGGGGAAAATCCTGATCCAGACTTTTCCGCCTCTCTTGATATGACGGGTCATCGCGATACGGGCGGCTTCAATCTGCCTCGCGGTAATCCAGTTTCCGGTCATGGCCTGCAGTCCGTAAGATCCGAAAGAGACCAGTGTTCCCTTACGGGCGATTCCATGAGGGTATCGCCTGTGTACTTTTCTGTGTTTTGTTCTTTTCGGTTGAAGCATAGTTCTTTACCGTTCGAATAATATTAAAGTGTTTTTCCAAGATTCGTGGGGATATCTCCACGATAAATCCAGACTTTTACTCCGATGACACCATAGGTTGTCTTTGCCACTTCGTAGGAATAATCGATGTCGGCTCTCAGGGTGTGAAGCGGGACACGTCCCTCGCGGTACGTTTCCATTCTTGCCATTTCCGAGCCATCAAGTCTTCCCTTAACCATAATTTTTACGCCGAGCGCCTTGTTTTTCATGATCCTGCTGGCGGTCTGTTTCATTACCCGCCTGAATCGCTTGCGCTCTTCGATCTGCCTTGCGATAGCCTGAGCATTCAAAGCTGCTGACAGGTCGGGCCTGTCCACACTCTGTATGTTTATCAGGACCTGGCTCTTTACAAGTTTCTGCAAATCCTTGCGCACACGCTCGATGTTGCTGCCGCCGGAACCGATGATAATGCCGGGACGGGATGTAAAAATGACGATCTTGACCCTTCCGGGATCGCGTTCCGTGACAATTTTGTCGACTCCGCCATTCTTGAATTTGCGCTTAAGCTCTTTTCTGAGAACCAGATCTTCATAGAGGACCTCGGCGAAACTACGCTTATCGGCGAACCAATTAGCGTCCGAGCGACGGGAGATTCCCAACCTGAACCCGACCGGATGTACTTTCTGACCCATTAATCGATATCTCCTTTGGTTCCAACAACAATTGTGACGTGGCTCATTTTCTTCTGTATAGGGGTAGCGCGACCACGAGCCCGTGGGATCCACCTTTTCATGATCGGACCCTGGTCAGCCCACGCTTTTTTAACGATAAGGCTTTCAATCGGGACCGAATGATTATGGTCGGCGTTCGCGATAGCCGATTTCAATATTTTAAACAGGACCTTTGCCCTTGGACTTGGAAGATGATCCAGAATGTCCAGAGCTTTCTGAGCATCTTTATCTCTGATGAGGTCGATGTACCTTCGGTACTTGAAATTCGATCCTCGAACAAATTTTGCTGTCGCCTTAACTTCCATAGGTCACTCCAGATGAATCTTTCGTCGTACTCCTTAACCTTTCTTACCGGCCTTAGCCTTGGAATGCTTACCGCCGTGGCCCCTGAAGAGTCGTGAAGGAGCGAATTCGCCAAGCTTATGTCCGACCATCGCTTCGGTTACATAGACAGGGATATGTTTACGCCCGTCATGCACCGCGATCGTGTGCCCGATGAATTCGGGAACGATGGTGCAGGATCGCGACCAGGTCCTCAAAACCTGTTTCCTGCCCTCGTCATTCAATTTCTGGATCCTTCCGTACAATCTCAGATCCACATAAGGTCCTTTTTTACTTGATCGTGACATATCTTGTTCCTGTATTGGTCTCTAATGTTTCCACTAACCGCTTCTGCGCTTCTGACGCCGCCTTACAATGAACTTACTGGTCGGATTTCTCTTCTTGCGCGTCTTGTAACCCTTAGTCTGAACTCCCCATGGAGAAGTCGGCGGACGTCCGGAATTGGATTTTCCTTCGCCACCACCGTGAGGATGATCGACCGGATTCATTACAGTTCCACGCACGTGTGGCCTGCGTCCAAGCCATCTTTTTCGTCCGGCTTTTCCAAGGTCGATATTTTCATGTTCGAAATTGCCAACCTGTCCGATAGTCGCGTAGCATTCTTCCTTGAATTTGCGGATCTCACCCGATGGCATCCTGACCTGAGCCCATCCGCCTTCCTTGGCGAGAAGCTGAGCTGCGATACCCGCTCCTCTCGCGACTTTTCCGCCCTGTCCCGGAATCAATTCAATATTATGAATAGTGGTTCCAAGAGGAATCCTTCTAAGAGGAAGTGCGTTCCCGAGAGCGACAGGCGCATCCGGACCGGCAATAATCTCGTTCCCGATTGTCAGGCCCTGGGGCGCGATGATGTACCGCTTGTCCCCATCGACGTAGAAAATCAACGCGATATTGGCGCTTCTGCCGGGATCGTACTCGAGTCTGTTGACCTTGCCAGGCACACCATGCTTGTCACGGTGAAAATCTATCTGCCTGAGCGTACGCTTATGTCCGCCTCCGCGAAATCTGACAGTTATCCGGCCATGACTGTTTCTTCCACCAGACCTCTTACCACCAGATACAAGCCCCTTCTCCGGATTGTTTTCTTTCTGGAGAGTCTCCCTGGTGAGGACCGTCATTGTCCTTCGCGATGGCGTATATGGCTTAAATTTCTTAACCGGCATTATCTTATTCCTTAAAAAATCCTTGCTTTATTCGTCCTGTTACAGCTCACTTCCACTTGATCGAACAGCCGTAAGCTCCAGTTTTCTGAACGGCGGGCGTTTCCCCGGCGATAAGCGAGTCGAGTGCGTTCCGGAGGTCATGACTCTGCGCCATGGAAACATCCTCGTGGTTGTCGTCGATCCTTCCGTGGTACGAAAGGGTGCCATTCGAATCGAACGCGAAGATCTCGGGAGTGCGCTCAGCGCCGAAGTTACGTGTCGTGTCCTGGCTGTCGTCGCGCAGGTAAGGGAAATTGTATCCTTTTTCTTCCGACCGCTGTTTCATGTGTTCAAAGTTATCCGTCGGGTGGGTTATTTCGTTATTCGCACAGATCGCGGCGAATGTAACTCCCTTATCTCTGTATACATCAGCCATCTCGATCATTCTGTCCTGGTTGGGAACTACGTAAGGGCAATGATTGCACCAGAACATGATGACAGTGGCTTTCTCGCCCAGAATGCTGTCCGCGGTATACGTGTTTCCGTCGGTCGCGGGAAGCTCAAAACTAGGTATCTTTTCTCCTATACTCAATGCCATTTTATAAACTCACCTCTGATTACTTTATTTAACCGAGGTCCTCGTACAGCTCAGGAATCGTTTCTCCCTGTTTAAGGGTTACAACAGCTTTTTTCCAGTCCGGCCTTTTGCCAATTTTCCGCATCGACTGGCCTTTAACCTTGCCGCGGAAATTCATTGTATTGACGGTCTCAACTTCCACCTTGAAGCGCTCTTTTATCGCGCGTTTGATTTGATCTTTCGAAGCTCTCTTATCAACCACAAAAGTGTACTTGCGATCCTGCGGACCGAGGTTCGATTTTTCCGTTACAAGAGGCTTTACCAGAATTCTGTAAGTTTCCATTGTTAATTAAACCCCCCACGTATTCCGGACCATCTCGAACGCATCGGTATGCGCGATAAGGTTCTGGTTATTCAGCAAATCGAAGGTGTTCAGCCTGTCGGGAGTTGTTACCGTCACGTAAGGAATGTTGCGGAAACTTTTCCTGATAAACTCGAACTTCTCGTCGATTGGCAGAACCACGAGGCATTTTCCTTTTTTATCGATCGCGTTGAAAAATCCAACGCCTTTTTTGGTCGACGGCTTATCAAGGCTGGAATCGCCAAGAAGAACTACTTTGCCATCCTGAATTTTGCCCCAGAAAATATGGCGCAAAGCGGCTTTTCGCTCTTTTTTATTCATGTCGAGTTTCCAGTTACGCTCTTTAGTCGGGCCGAACGTGACACCGCCGCCAGTCCAGAGATTAACTTTCTTCGTACCGTGACGGGCACGCCCGGTACCCTTCTGGCGGTACATTTTTCCGGTGGTGCCGGACACTTCAGCACGTGTTTTTGTATGCGCGGTTCCGGCACGGGCATTTGCAAGCTGGCGCCGCAGACTTCTCGCGATAAGAGTCCCATCCGGCTTGAATCCGTCCGGAATAGTTTCGAGCGATAATTCGCCCTGGACTTTTCCGTCGATATCGTAAATGTTCAACTTAACTGACATCTATTTCTCCGGTTGTACACGTAACTCGTCAATTCGCGCGAGGGATAATCCTCACGATTCTGCCTGGAGGACCGGGAACGGCTCCCCTGATAGCGAGTATCCCGGTTTCCTTATCTATAAGAACCACAACAAGATTTTTAACCGTAACCTGCTCATGACCCATGTGACCGGGTTTTTTAGTGCCCTTGAAAACGCGGGCTGCGTCGGTAGCGCCTGAACTCATAGGTCGCCTGTGGACTCTCTTGGTTCCGTGTGAACTCGATTGCCCATGGAATCCGTGGCGTCTCATACCGCCAGCGAATCCTCGTCCTTTACTTACGCCAATGACATTCACTTTCGCGCCAGGTTCGAGGGAGTCGAATCCAAGTTCCTGGTTAATAGAGTAAGCCGAAACATCATCAAGCCTGAATTCAGTCAGGTTTTTGAACGGCTTTCCATCGATGTGCTTCTGGTGCCCATTTTCAGGGCGGCTGAGTTTATGTCCCGGGACGCGGTCATAACCGACCTGAATGGCTGTATATCCGTCTTTTTCAGCGGTCTTGACCTGGGTAACGGTAAGGGGAAGTAATTCGATGTATGTAACCGTCTGGGCGGTGCCATCATCATTAAACAAATTCCCCATCTGTACTTTTCGTCCAATAATTTCCATTGCCATTTTCAAATCACCTGAACGCAGACAATCGGCTTAAATTTCTTCCGGTTAACTCACACCTGTCAGATGCTGATCTCAGCATCCACACCACTTGGCAGCTCAAGCTGAGTAAGAGAATCGACCGTCTCCTGTGTAGGTCTCATGATGTCAATAAGGCGCTTATAGATTCTGATCTCAAACTGCTCACGCGACTTCTTGTCAACATGGGGCGACCTGTTTACCGTAACCCTGTGGATTCGAACGGGAAGAGGTACGGGACCATGTACATCCGCGCCGGAGCGCTTGGCGGTCTCGACGATCTTCTCGGCAGACTTGTCGATCAGGTAATGATCGTAAGCCTTAAGTCGAATTCTGATCTTATGCTTGGCTTTTGCCATTTTTTTAATTCCTCGTGACCTTACTTGATCTCTTTGTGAACCGTATGGCGCCTCAGGTACGGATTATATTTTTTAAGCTCAAGACGCGCTGTAGTGTTACGCCTGTTCTTCATGGTGGTGTAACGTGACGGAGTTGCTCCAAGCTCTCTTGCCTCGGTACACTCGAGTGTCACGACAATTCGCACGTCTTTCTTACCTTTTCCGCCTTTTTTCTTAGCCATAACAATTCACCTTCGCATGATTCGCGGATCTATCTCAATACGTTTCCTTACTCAAGAATTTTATCGATGACGCCGGCGCCGACGGTACGTCCGCCTTCGCGGATGGCGAAGCGGAGGCCTTCTTCCATTGCGATGGGCGTGATGAGCTCGACGGACATCTTGACATCGTCGCCGGGCATTACCATCTC
>DASWIV010000081.1:0-7483 GCA_036397475.1 bacterium | reverse complement strand
GAACTTTTTAAAGAAAATAAACTGAAGAAATCGTTAACTGCATGGATTGTTTTCATAATAATCCTCATCCCGTTCGTGACACAATTCGACCTGGTCAAAAATCACATGCGCGAACGAATGCCCTACATCACGGGTATCATGGACCGCGACGAGTACGAATTATCAATGTGGCCGAGTGTCGAAGTATTCAACAAGGCGAACGAGGTCGCATCCGATGAAAATAAAATATGCGTATTCGGACTTCGTACATATCGTCTTGAAGTCCCCTGGATATTTCCCCCATCCGAAATATTTGCACAACTCGAATCGCCGGCTACGGCGATAGAGAAACTGAAATCTGAGAAAGTAAAATATCTAATGGTTGAAAATAGAATCCGAATGGCAGGCGAGCTGCTTACGTGGGTTCTGAGCAGGCCGGCAAAGCCGGACGGGGAAACTGAATTTATCGAAGGAGAAATGCTCGACGCTGCTTCCGAACAGGGATTGTCGCGCGATCTTGCCCGGGAACTACTCACGCACCTGGGTGGCCAGCGGACCGTGGAAAACAATGTCATATACTGGCGAATTGATCTCGACCGATTCAGAAATCCACGTGCAGAAAATATCCTTTATTTTTTATCCGAGTTCGACACTCTGACATCGAATCAAATATTGCAGATTATTTCACAGACTGGCGAATGGGAGCTTTATGCGATAACCTTACCTTAGTGGTAAGGGAAAATGCCTGATATCCTGATTCCCATAATCGGATTTTCGCTTGGATTGCTTCCTGTGGTCGTTACCGGGATATTTTTCGGATTTACTTTATCCGGAAAGCGCACGCCGTCCCCGGGCTGCATCCTTACCGGTATCGCGACTGTTTTCGCAATATATTCTTTCTGCGTTACACTTCTCGGGCTATCCGGGCTTCTGAGATTCCTGACTCCCATCACTTTTGCATTTCCCGTTATTTTTTTTGCAATAACTTTAATCTCCAGGGCGCGTTCGGGAAGAGACAGGTTATTTCCGAAGGTGTCGTTCAGCCTTTGGATTCCCCGGGATAAATATTCAATTGTTCTTATTTGGCTTATGCTTATATTCCAGGCAGCGATGCTTATTGGGGCATTGGCGCCTTACTATAATCCCGACTGCGAAATGCAGCATTATCTGTTTTTAAAGAATTACCTGGTCGCCGGAAAGATTTTTATTCTGCCCCAGAATGGCTACAGTTATTACCCGCAATCTGTAGAGATGCTGGTGATGTCGGCCTTCGATCACGCGGGGAAGAGCGGGCCGGAAGCGGGAAATTTTTCGTTCTGGTTCATTCAGCTGATTTTCATACTCATAATGGTGGATTTTTGCGCGAGGCGCGGCAAGCCCTTGTCGGGATGGATTCTCGCCGCACTGGTCTGCGGGTTGTATCAATGGTACCAGCTCGCGTATTCGGGATATATCGATGGGATAGTTGCTTTCTTTGTTGTTACCGGAATTTTTTATTATTTCGACTGGCTCGATGGGAAGGACGAGACCGGCTACGGATTAATTATTGCAGGATTATTACTGGGTATCGGCGCAGCTTCGAAATATTCTGCGTTGCCACTTGTGTTTCTTGCAACCACCCATCTTGTCTGGCTGAGTCTCGTATCCAGGGACCGCTCGATTACATCAAGATCCATTTTGTGCATCCTGGTTTTATTCCTCGCCGCATCCCCATGGTATTTGAGAAATTTAACTGCTGCCGGGAATATGTTTTTTCCGTTCCTGCGGGACTATTTCGGAGGAAGCGATGTGCTTATCGCCGACGATTTCAATACATGGAAAAATCTGGGCATTCCTGTAACTTTCCTGAATTTTATTCTCTACCCGTTTAAACTTGCATTCCTGAATCACGTTGACAGTTTGTCTTTCCTGGTTACCCCGGCACGTTTCGAGACCTGGCTGCTTCCGGTTGCACCGATTGCCGGATTGTTTCTTCTGAAAAAGCGGACCAGCCGTCTCGCGTATTTCTGGCTCGCGTTATTTTTTATCCCGGCTTTTTTCATTATGAATGCGAAGGTCAGGTACTTCATTCATTTCACGATCCTGGCGATGTGGCTGATCGCAGATTTCCTGGGAAACCCGCCGGATAGAGATTCTGATTTCCCGCCACGGATAAACCGGTTTCTTCGATCCGGGATTGCAAGTTGGGTAATTGTCCTTCTGGTTTCCCTGCCACTGTTTCTTCAATTCGCGCTTATGAAAAGTGAACTTCTGAAAGCACGGCCGTTCCTGACGGGAAAAATGTCCCGTGATGAATATGATAATGCTATCGCACGCGATTCTGAGATTTTTTCAACCGCGAATGAACTCGGTCAGGAAGGAAATGGAATTTGCACCTTCATTTTAAGGGTGTACCGCCTTGAAGTGCCATTTGTCTATCCTCCCGACAAAATCCTTGCCATCGACACATCGCCTGCACAGGCGGTTGAAATACTCAGGGAATCTAATGTCAGGTATATCCTGATTTCGCGTCCAAGGAAAATGTCGTGCATTTATATTAACTGGGGATTATCCCGGGAGGTCGACGATGACGGCAAAAGCGTGTTACTCCAGGACGCAATGTCAGAGCTTGCCGAAAAATACGGGGGCACACTGGATGCATTTATTGGACTGATTAGATCGATGGGCGCCAGGCCTGTCGAGCTTGATGGCAAACCTGCCTGGGTGGTGGACCTCCAGCCCTATCGCGTGGATAGTTTGAATGCGATGATACGATTTTTATCCTCAATACCTGATTTCGAAAATAAAGGAATACTCGGGATAATCGATTCAGGTGAATATCTTGAGATATATGAAATTTCAGAGAATTAGTTATGTGAGTTATTTGTCCGATTGAGTTACTTCAAGCAGTGGCTGCATCGCATCGACCTGCTGTCCGGCTTCAACATGAACCGCTGTTACCGTGCCATCGACCGCTGAATTCATTTCGTTCTCCATCTTCATCGCCTCGACAATAACCAGGCACTGCTTTTTCGTAACTTTTTCCCCTTCCTTAACATTCACCTTCACGACCTGTCCCGGCATAGGCGCGACAATTGTCTGCAGCCCGTCAACAACATCTGCTTCATGTCCCCCTGAGATGCCCGTATCCGCCATTGGCTCCTTGGCGACAAAATTCCAGCCCTCCACCATCAGGTGGATTTCACCGTTCCTGCGAATGTATCGTACAGGAATACTTTTCCCGTTCAATTTCAGAATCGCGCTCGATTCGCCGGTAGGGACGATCTCGACATCGAATATTTTTTCACCCAGTGTCGCCGTAAGCGATGACCCTGATGCATCGATACGGACATCCTTCTCTTCACTGTTTATGTTGTACCTGTAATCCATTCAAAATCCCCTAACGTCCCGACGCTATCTCCCATGGACCGATTTTCTCCCACGGATCGTAACTTAATCCGTTTGTTCCATTTTCCGAATAATGTACTTTCCTGCCAAGCCCGGAATGCTCGATCACCGCTGCCGCGATCGCCGCTATCTCGCTCATCCCGGCATACTCGGCCATCGTCGAGTCATCGTACGGCCACTCCGGCATATTTCGCGGGATGAAATCCGTGTACGTCTCTCCCACAGCAAATTTCGGATGCTTCAGCACATCGATCAAAAATGGAATATTCGTACGAATTCCAATAATCGTGTAGTCCTTGAGAGCACGTACCATCCTGTTAATTGCCGATTTCCGGTCCGGCGCGTGAACGATCAGCTTCGATAAGATCGGATCGTAATAAGTCGTGACCTCTCCGCCGGTAAAAATTCCCGAATCCACACGTATCCCAGGACCACTCGGCTCATGCACCAGGAAAAGCGGTCCGGATTGTGGCAGGAAATTATTCGACGGATCCTCCGCGTAAATCCTGACCTCGATCGAATGCCCTCGCTGCGAAACCTCGTCCTGCCTGAATGAAATTTTCTCTCCCATCGCGATACGTATCTGTTCCTGTACCAGATCGACACCGGTCGTCATTTCCGAAATCGGATGCTCGACCTGTATCCGCGTGTTCATTTCCAGAAAATAATATGTCCCGTCCGGCGCGAATAAAAATTCGACCGTTCCAGCTGACCTGTAATCGGAAGCCCTCGCTACCTCGCACGCTGTCTCTCCCATCTGCTGCCTGATTGCAGGAGTCAGCGCGACCGACGGGGTCTCCTCGACAATTTTCTGGTGACGCCTCTGAATTGAGCATTCCCTTTCAAATACATGGACAACATACCCATGATCGTCCGCAAGAACCTGAAATTCTATATGGCGTGGATTCACGATAAATTTCTCGATATATACTGTAGGATCGGCGAACGCTTTTGCCGCTTCACGCGACGCTCCCTCCATCGCGGCTTTCAGATCCGACGGATCGTCCACACGTCGCATACCCTTTCCGCCGCCACCACTAGCGGCTTTAACGAGGATCGGATACCCGATTTTTTCAGTTTCCTTGGCGACCGTTTCAAAATCGTCCTCAAGCGCTTCGATTCCCGGCGTAACCGGAATCCCCGCCTTGATCATCGCTTCCCTTGACTCGATCTTGTTCCCCATCAATTTGATTGCAGAATCGGGAGGTCCGATAAAAACCATTCCCGCATCGACAATCGCGTTTGCGAATTTTGAATTTTCCGCGAGAAATCCGTAGCCCGGATGAATAGCGTCGCATCCAAGAGATTTTGCAGCGTCGATTATTTTGTCGATCGCGAGATAACTTTCCAAAGGGGAGGGTGGTCCGACACAAACCGATTCATCGGCATGCTGCACATGAAGCGCGTTCACATCCGCCTCGGAATAAACTGTCGCTGTCGCGATACCCATCTCCCTGCAAGCTTTAAGTATCCTGACCGCGATCTCTCCACGGTTGGCTACAAGTACTTTCCCGAATTTTTTTGAAGCATCCATTGGGTATCTCAATTAGTTAATTTTTCCAGTTCACTCATTTTATATAGCGGCTCGAAATTTACTTCCATCTCCTTAAATTTCTCCGCTCCGCCGGACTCCCTGTCCACCACACAAAGCAATCCTAAAATCTCGCAATCCATTTCCCTGAGCGCCTTGATAGCCTCTATTGCCGCGCCCCCCGACGTTATCACGTCCTCGATTATCGTCACCTTCTCCCCATTCTCAACCCCACCTTCGACCTGCAGGCACGTCCCGTACTCTTTCGCTTTCTTCCTGCAGAAACCACCTGGAATTCCGGTGTGCATGGATATCGCTGTCACCAATGGAATTCCGCCCATTTCCAACCCGATCAATCTCTCCGTCCCATCAGGAATTAATTCCGACATCTGCTCCGCTATAGCCTTCAGAATGTCCGGATTAGCTTCGAACCGGTACTTGTCGAAATACACATCCGACATCGCCCCTGACCGCAGCTTGAATTCACCGGTAATCCTCGCGACACCGACTATCCACTTTCCTAATTCCTGTCTTGTTTTTATCATGACTGTCATTTTCCGTTCAACCGTCCCCCCGCTCGCGGGGGCTTACAGTCCGCCGTGGCGGAGACTACAGGGGGGGCTATCGCCATTCCGGCTCCCGCTTTTCATAAAACGCCCTCATACCCTCGCCCGCCTCGTCATGCAAAATCACATCCGCGAGCGCTTCAGCTATTTTACCGTGTGTGTCTTCAAGTTTCATTTCCGGAAGCTCCCGGATCAGCCTTTTCGTCTCCGCGATCGCGTTCGGACTTCCCTTAACCAGCGTATTGATCAACGGCTCCGCGCACTTCGCCAGTTCAACCCTCGGAAACACCTTTCCGATCAACCCATATTCCTGTGCTTCCTTAGCCGTAAATCTCGTCCCGCTAAGCATCAACCTTCTCGACCTCGCCTCCCCAAGTTTCTTAACCACAATCGGGATCAGCGGCGACGGTATCATTCCAAGTTTGACTTCCGACACGCTGAACATCGCGTCCTCCGACGCTATCGAAAAATCGCACGCCGCCGCCAGGCCGCATCCGCCGCCGAACGCATGCCCGTTGACGATCGCGATTGTCGGAAGCGGACATTCATACAGCGCTACCATGCATTCCGAAATTATCGAAACCTCTTCGATAACTTCTTCCCTCGATTTGTCCCTCAGTCCCATGAACCACTTGATATCCCCGCCCGCGCAGAATACATCGCCCGTGCCCGTGATAACCAGCGCGCGTACACTCCCGGCCTGCTCGACAAGCTTCAGCGCTTCGATTATTTCCTGAAGCATTTGCGGATTCAGCGCGTTGCGCGCGTCGGGCCTGTTGAGCGTTACCTTCGCAACGGGAGGATCGATCTCGACAATTATCGACTTATTGATAATTTGTTCACTCATTTTTTCTTCTTTTTCAAAATCGCCGGATCCTGCAGCTCCGAGAAAAACTGGACATTCCCGCACTTGTCGCAGATGTAGACCGTAGCGTTCAGGGCTTCGACCACCGGCGACGGTTGCGATGGACTATCGAGCCTCCTGATTTTGTACCGCCCATCCTTGCAAACCACGCACGGCTGCCCGTCTTTAATTTTCTTGAGGTAGTTCATGGCGTCAATTCCCCGATATTATAAGTATTTTATGGATATCTTGCTCACGTCGCTTATGCAAAGCTATTTTACCAGCATGTATTCTTTTAATTCTGGAAGATCGACTCCATCCAATCGTCCCGAAAGAATATGTGGGATTCTTTCCTTTAACTGATCGCCGGTTACGTCATATTCGTCGACCGCCTGATCAAATCCAATGAGTACCAGATAATATCCCTTCACTATATCCTCTTCTATGTAAGGGACATACGCAACATCACCTTCAGAGCCTATCATTGAGCCAGAAACTTCCATCATATCTGTGTTTGACCAGGGATTTGGCGGGTACAGGCTGATGTATCCTCCCGATTTCAATTCTCTGATTTTTTCCGGATATAGACCCTCATGATCATCAGCGTACGATTCAAGCCGTTCCTGGATTATTTCCAGATTTGAAATTGCTTTCTTTGTTTGTTCTTGTTCAGTTGGAATGGAGTTGTAGAAAATTATTGAAATTGCGAGGTAAAGAATTATGACTCCCGCGATAATATGGAGTGGATTGATCGAGGTCGAGAAAAAATTCCCTGAACTCATTCTATAGATTCCTCATTGAGTATTTAATATTCCAAACTCACATCCTGAATATCCCCATCCTATACTCCGGAACTTCCACATTCAAACTCATGCTTATCCCCAGCGCCAACGCGTTCCTCGTATCCACCGGATCAAGTATCCCGTCATCCCACAACCGCGACGTCGAAAAATACGCCGTTGAGTCATGCTCATACTCATCCAGTATCCTCTGACGCATATCCTCGATCTCCTTCTCCGGAACTTCCTTCCCCGCCTTCTTCAACTGGTTAATTTTAACATCTGTCAACACACCCGCCGCCTGCTCGCCTCCCATCACCGATATTCTCGAGTTCGGCCACATCCATAACAATCTCGGCAAATAACCCCTCCCGCACATAGCGTAATTCCCAGCCCC
>DASWIV010000080.1:0-6186 GCA_036397475.1 bacterium | reverse complement strand
CTGATAAAACGGGACATTAGTGGCGATATTAATAAGTATTAATTTTTATCGTTCACATGGGCAAACCGGAAAATAAATCCAAAAATTATTCCACTTACAGCTGGCTTGCTTTCTACGCTATCCTGGCGATTTTAGTCAGGCTGTTTGTCGCGTCGATGGAAACCGAAGTTGGTGTTGACAGTGTCCATTACATTCTGATGGGCGACAATATCGCTCACGGACGTGGTTTCGACACATGGAACACCACTGGCGGAACCTGGACACTTCCACCGACATTTCCGATTCTCATCGCACTTTTCATCAAGCTTGGAGCCAATCTCGAGTGGGCCGGACATCTCGCATCAGTTTTTGCAGGGACAACGGTGCTCTTTCCGGTTTATTTCCTGACAAAACGCCTATTCGGCGGACTTGCCGCGACAGCGTCGGCAACAATCACCATATTTACACCAATTCTAGTCGATTATTCGGCTGTAATTCTGACAGAGCTGTTATTCGCGTCATGTGTCCTGTACATGATTCTTTTCGCACTAAGGGCATTCAGCGAGAAAGGAACCATTACAGATTCCTTGATTTCAGGAATTTTCTGTGGACTTGGCTACCTGACAAAAACATTCGGCATCTTCACTCTCCCATTTTTACTTGCGGGATTTTTGTTTTCCAGGGGAGGGAAATCTAACCTGCCACCAATTAAACAGACAGGAATCTCACTGCTAGGTTTTTTGATCCTTGCGGTGCCGTATTGGATTTTCCTGTTCAATTATTACGGTGAATTTGTTCTGGACGGCAAAGGTATCGGGCAGGAAAACCGCATCTGGGCACGGAATCTGAATGAAGAGCATAGAGATCCACGTTATTCCGGTGAATTGACATCCGATGGTTCGGATTTCGAGATTAATGTATACCCGCACGGCGAAAAACCGGAGTGGGCGTCGACCGGATGGCTGATCTCGAATTTCCCGAAAAAATATGTCCAGAAACTGATCAGAATCTACCAGGATTTCCCCTCCACACCAACTTATCCCAATAATGTACTGCCCCTGTATCTCCTTCCGATCATTCTTTTCGGGTTAGGATTATTTACCGGAAAAGAGAGGTGGAAGGATTTTCACGCCAGGAGATTCGCGGTGTACTGGCTTTGTCCGTTCATTTTCGGACTGCCGATCATTTTTGTGGAGGTACGGTACTACGTCCCCGTTGTGGCGCTCCTGGTGCCACTTATGTCGCTTGGCGCGGTAGTACTATCCGACTGGATATCGAATTCCTTTGAAAGAATTGATTCGAGGCAGGGATTCGCGATAGTCATGGTGCTTTACATGCTCATTGCGCTTCCGAAAATCATGTACAAGTATACGCACCGGGACGATCCATTTGTTTCATATAATCCACGTGAAGTCGCGGCTGAATGGCTGACCTCTAATATAGATGTGCCGGGTAATATAATGGAATATGGGCATTCCGTGAGTTTTTACGCGGGGGCACAGAGCATCCTGATTCCTGACGGAGATTTGAACGATGTGATCAGGATCGCAAGAAAATATGATGCTCCATTATTGTCGCTGGATGAGTTTTACCTGCTGAGAGCTAACAGGCGTCCGCAGCTCAATTACCTTTTTGATACTGAAATTGATCCGCCGGACGGACTCGTGCGGATTTATACCGATGAAAGATATCCGGGACTGAAACATGTCATATATCTGATAGAGGATGTCGGGGACTACGATATGGATTCGAGTGAGGAGCAATAGTGCCGGAGAACCTACTCTCCATACCGCTTGCGTTTTTAATTATTGTGTCCTGCCATGAGGCGGGACGTTACGTCCTGAGTTTATTCCATCTCAATACCCCGAACTTCACTCCGAATGAAATTACACTTTTGAAACTGGCTGCCGGATTTATTGCTCTTGAATTGACAGTCGCACTCATGGGTGTGGCTGGACTGATATATCCCCTCGCGATGTGGTTACTGCTCCTTCTGCTTCTGGCATCAGCGGTTATCAAAGGACGCAGCGATTTATCTGGATCATGGAAATCGATAAATGAATTTTTCATTGAGAACACACGTACTCCATTGAACAGGCTGTTTTTCACCATCCTGTGTGTTGCACTCGCGATGGATTTTGTCCTGACAATGGTCCCGACGACAGCGTGGGACGCGCTCACGTACCATTACACACTCCCGAAAATCTGGCTTGAAAATCACAGGATGATCCCGGTTCCCGGGAATGCATATCACCAGCTTCCGATGGCAAGCGAGATGCTATTTATGCTGTCATTTGCACTAGGTGGATTACGACCCGACGGAACCGGTGTCGGGCATCTTGCGGCGAATCACATCACATGGGTGACCGGATTTATATCAGTTATTGCACTGATGGCGTTATCAAGAAAATTGGTCAGTGGTGAGGCTAAAGGGAATTCAATCTGGGATATCAATACTCCGGGAATAATCGGGGCGATCGCGCTGATGAGCCTTCCGATCATGTACTTCGAGGAAATGGAAGGCGGGTATATAGAGAACTTCTTCAATTTCTTCACACTGATGATGCTTCTTGCATTGCTGATCTTTAAAGACACAAAGAATGCAAAAATGATTTTATTGATCGGATTGATTGCAGGCGGATTACTCGCTGTTAAGCATACCGGATTGATTGTCGATGCAATAGTGCTGGTGATTCTAATTGTCTGGATTCTACGGAGTGAAAAAAAATCCTGCGCTTTCGGAAATCTGGGATTTGGAATATTAATCGCTGTTCTAATTCCTGTTGTCTGGTACATCAAGAGCTACATGGCGACCGGCGATCCGATGTATCCTTTTGTGACAAAAGCTTTGAATCCGGATGCGATGGTACCTGATATCATGTACTGGTCGAATCCGAATGTCAGCAGGTCGGTCCTTGATTTTATCCTTTATATCCCACGACTCACATACGATGTCTCCATTGTCCAGTTCGATTTCAGGCTATTGAGCTGGTATTTCGCTCCATTGATTCCGTTTGTTATATGGTGGAGTTATTTAAAAAGCGCGGGACGGGTGATTGGCTTGATCACGTGGCTGATGATCCTCTTCATATTCATTCAAGCGCCGGGCGAGCCAAGGTATTTTCTAGTCGCGTGGGGGATGTATGCATGCCTGGGAGTTTGGGGATTATTCCAGGTGACAAAAAATGCAGGTGGGCTACAGAAATTCCTTATTCCGCTGATTTTATTAGTCCCAATAACTTTATCAATGATTGACCGAACAAGGGAGATAAATCACCGGGTCCCGACAATTCTCGGTCTAGCAACGGTCGATGATTACTTTGGAAAAAGTCTCGACATCTGGCCGCTGATCAATTACATCAACACCGAAACGGAAGAAGACGCGAAAATAGTGATGGTTGAGCCTCGTGTATTTTACATGCAGAGGGATTGCACCATATGGTATCCATTCCCTACCACGATAACATCCAAGTGGGATTCAGGAAACAAAAAGTTTACTGGAAGTAATTTTGATTACTTGATATTAACATGGGGACCAAACTATCGAGCATTATCACTTCACCAGACTTTGAACTTATATAATTCCAACGAAACTACTTATAATCAAAATATTAAAATGTTTGGGGGAGTTGTAGAATTTCCAGTATGGATTTTTGAGCTGGCTGATTATACAGAACCGGCTATAACCTTCAATGATCATCAAGGATACTCTGCAGACTCCGAGATGTACTGGTCACCATCACAAAGATTCGATGTTAGATCAATTGGAGTAATTGATGTGCTTTTAAGATACGAAGTACTTGATGTTGAATATTACAACCATAAAACAGGTGTTATCTTTAATGTTAATAAAGAGGCACTTGAAAATTTACCGGACATATTTGACGAAATGTAAATGATACAAGCTGTCGTGACATTTCCGGTTCTTCTTCTCTCCCTCTACGGTATGGGCGAATGGATACGCGCGCAGTTCCTCGGAAAAGAAGAACTCTCCATCTCCAGGGTCGGACGTGCGCTCGGATTCGGGATCTTCGCACACGCAGTCCTCATGACAGCCTTAGGCTTCACGTTCATTCTCACCAAACCAGTTGCCGGATGGGTCACATTTCTTCCGGCAGTTATTTTCTCTCCCCTCTGGATAACCTTCATAATCGAAATTTTCAAAAAAAAGCCACGATCCGATGACAGGATCCCTTGGTCATTATCTGAGATCGTAATGATCCTTGTACTCATCCTTATCCTGGGACTGCGATTATTTAACGCGCTCGCGCCGAACATTTCGTGGGACGCGACTTCCCATCATTACCTAATTGCCGCTGAATGGCTGAATTCAGGCGGTGTACGGGATGTTCCGTCGGTAATTTTCTCGTATTACCCATCAATTACCGAGATCGGGATAGCCGGCACTATGGCATTCGGGACGGATTATCTATCCAATCTTTATGGATGGGTATTCGGTCTTGTCGCTACGCTTCTTTTGATCGGAATCCCCGTCCGGCATTACAGCGACGAGCCGATCTTCAAGCAGTCGTTCACCGGGCGCCTCCAGGGACTTCACCGTGGACGGATCGCGGGATTGTTCGCGGCATTCTTCTTCATGATATTTCCCGGGAACGGTGTGCAGATGTCTGGCGGTTATGTCGACCTACCGCTCGCGATGTGGGCTCTGCTTTCAATCGACATGATTTTTGAATTGATGTACACCCGTCGAATGAGCACTGGAATAGCGGCGGCAATTTTCGCCGGAGCCTGCATGGCGACAAAGCACCTGGGAATCCTCCTGTTCGCCGGACTGCTTGTGATGCTGCTATGGGTGATACTTGTCGAGCTCAGAACCGAAAAGGTGAAATTCAATAAATTCGCGATGATCCTTGTTTTTATTATCATGGCGATACTTGTCCCGGCACCGTGGTACATTCGCGCGATCGACCTGACAGGAAATCCGTTCTATCCATTTGGAGTTTTCGGACTCCCTGCACCTCCGCAGCCGCCATTTACACCATCGAGCTGGATCCGTCCGGATTACCACCGCTCAATTATCGGATTTTTGAATTACTGGATGTACCTGGTTGCTACCCCCGAGGTTGGCGATGCGCTTGGCCGGAATTATCCCATGATCTCATTTCTTACATTTCCTCTGATTTATTTCATCCCCCGATTAAAATCCGGCATGCGGATGATGGCGATATTATCGATTATCTCCATCCCGATAATCTATGTGCTCTTTCCTGTTGAAACACGCTACCATATTCCATTTCTCGCGCCGCTGGCGCTTACATTCGGCCTGCTGATTACGCATATCCACGATTACCCGTACAATAAATATTTCTCGGCATTCTTTATCTTTCTTGCGCTGATTCCCTCGGCATCCCGGGTGATAGGCGACCCGACCATCAGTAATCTCGATTATTTTCAAACAACTATCACCGTAACCTCGATAGCACTGATCGGATTCCTCCTCCTGTTGCCAATATGGATACGCAGGACCGCAATCCCTATGTTCCTGCTTTTGTGCGTGATTTTTTCTTTTTCGATTGATATGAAATACGACATCGAAGAGTATTCAAAGCGAAAAGCGGTCATTCTGAATAAAGAGCCCGAAGACAGTTATCTACTAAGGGAATCCGCGTACAACTATCGCGCCATTCATTACATAAACAATGTGATGGCGTGGCATGACATGAAAATCCTGTGTCTCGAACCGCGGACTTACCGTCTCAAGGCCCAGTGGGTGACGTGGTTCGGACTGAAGGAGCCTGTGGTCCCGACAACTCCGGAGGAAAATGTAGCGATCTGGTACAGGGGCGGATTCACGCACATTCTGCTTGGCGACGATGTCGGGTTGAAAGCGTTGATATATTACAACATTGTCCATCAGAATGGATGGGATGTCCCGGGAGCAAGCCATGGTGAAATGGTTGAATATCTGCAAGAGCATCCGGAAGATAACACAGTTAAATTCAGGCTTCACGACCTGTGGAAAAACTTCATGGGAGAAGATTTCGGAAACCGGGGGCGCCATTTCACAAGATACTGGATCCCTAGAGAACTGGAAAAAGAAGGATATCCGACTGAAATGATAAATGGCGAAATTTGGTATACAGCGAGACGCATGGACATCCTGAACACACCTGAAAAGGTTGCGCAGTACGCGTTTGTCAGGGATTTCAGGGAAATGGTCGACACGGGCGGTTTAAAGGTAGTATA
>DASWIV010000079.1:0-4259 GCA_036397475.1 bacterium | reverse complement strand
GAGGGATATCATCCGTCCGGAAATCCTGTTTATCCCGGAAACGCGCGACCTTTCATCCCTCCTTGAAGAGATGCAGGTCAAAAAAGCCCATATCGGGATCGTGATAGATGAATACGGTGGAACCGAAGGGCTTGTGTCCATCGAGGATATCCTTGAGGAAATTGTCGGCGAAATTCAGGATGAATATGACGAGCCGTTTGTTGATCTGATTGTGAGAAATCCCGACGGAAGTTATCTGATCGACGCCAGCATCGGGCTACACGACATTTACGACCAGCTGGACCTTCAACTGCCTGAATCCGAAGGCATTGAAACCCTTGGTGGTCTGCTGTACCAAGGCCTTGGACGGGTTCCGGTTGCCGGGGACACTATAACATTCAGGTCGGAAAATTTTATCAGGATCAACGACGAGACCGACAAGCCGTCGAAGCGTGTAGATGTAAATTTCAAAATACTGGATGTCGACGATAACCGGATCGGCCAGGTACACACTACATTGACGGAAGTAGTTGAGTATGGGGATGACGAGAATGAATCAAGTTTCGATAAAGATAAGCGGGAGGTGTTCGAATAGAATTTCTCCTGACAAATATCGGGCTTATCCTCGTGTTTATTGTCTTTCTGATTTTCGCGATATTCTTCGCCTACGCAGAAAGTTCGACACTCGCAGCATCGCGGGTGACTATCAGCCACCTGCTGTCAGAAGGCGATAAACGCGCGCATATAGTGAATAATTTCAAGTCAAACCCGCGCACATTCCTGGGCACAGTTCTGGTCGGAACCAACCTCTGCATTGTTGTTCTTTCAGTTACCGGTGCGCATCATCTGCTGCCACATCTTGGTGTGGGGGTGACGTGGGCAACATTGATAATCGATGTCCTGATACTTATCATTGCCGAGATATCTCCAAAAATCGTGTCCTTGTCGAATCCCACCGAAAACGCGTTACGGGTTTCACTTATGTTGCATCAGGCCAGCAAAATTCTGCATCCGCTGGTTGTGGCACTCACATGGCTTCCGTCTAAAATTTTTAATATGGAATCAGCGTTCCATGCGGCGAGTTCGCAGATTATCACCGAAAGCCAGATAGTGCACATGATTGAAAGAGGCGCGGCGACCGGCGCAATAGAGGAGTCTGAGGGCGAACGCGCGGTGAAGGTCTTTGCCACAGCCGACCGTACGGTCGAAGAAATTATGACGCCGAAGGCCGACATCGTTTACCTTACTACAGGCGACAGCCTGAGGGCGGCTCTTCACACGGCGAACAAGTCCGGATTCTCCCGGTTACCTGTGTTGACAAAAGATGGGGAGGACACGATCGGGTTTATCGCAGCGAAGGACCTTCTCAGGCTTCACAAGGAAACCCGACTCGACGACACTGTTGATAAGTACACCAGGAAACTCGAAATTGTCCCTGAAACCAAGAATATCCTGATCCTCCTGAACGAATTCAGGATGAGCGGCGACCAGATCGCCCTGGTTGTCAACGAGCATGGAACCATAACCGGTGTCGCCACACTTGAGGATATACTGGAAGAAGTTCTCGGGGAGATCTACGATGAATACGACCTGAGCGAGGACGAGGTCGAATGGGTGAGGGGAAACCTGGTGATTCCAGGAAGTTATGACGCGGAAGACCTGGCTGATCGATTGAAGATCAAATTGCCCGAAGGTGAATACGATACAGCCGCCGGGCTGGTACTTCATTTATTTGGACGAATACCTGTTGCAGGTGAGTCGATTAAGATCGGCGAATGGAGCCTGATCGCCACACATATCGCAAAGAATCGAATAACCCGCATAATCGCCAAGAGGCAGACCGCACAATCTCAATCCTGAACGCTTTTACCTGCATATTTCAAAATTCACCTAAATTTATTCCTATTAAAAACATGGCTGGACTTTTCTGCGATGCTAAGTCAGGTGTACTGAACTAGTTACTCACGAGGATGGAGATATGTCCAGAATACATTACATTTTTATCGGATTGATCTTGACGGAAATCCTGCTGCTATTCATAGGCTGCCATGGCCAGTCCAAGAACCCATTACTGCCTGACGACCAATTTGGCATAGAAGCATCCGGCGATACAACCGGGCTCACCGGTGTAAATGCCTCAGAAGTTGCAGCGTTGTATCCATCCTTGTGGGGATACTATGAGGTCGCTTACGACTCTTCCGCAGGAGAATTCACATCTGTGCCGGTACGAGGACCGTCATACGCGTTCAATGTAGTGACTTTCCTGCAGCCACCGTCGGGCTCGACGGACAATATGGCGATTGAAATTCTGGACGATTCGACATTTTTTGTGGATGGAAGAATGGACGTCCGGGTGGTATTGCATCATCCATTTCCCGGACAGACGCAGTACAACGGATTCGATGTAATGGGAGTATTCATTACTGAAGCCACATACACCGCTCCGTTCGATACCACGCTCAGCTATGCAAATCCCACGTGGGATCCGTCGCTTGAAAACGCGGACGGTTACACGCGGTGGATGAATCCGGAAGAATTTTTAACTGGCGATATATTTGGTTACGAGCCCGGTATCTGGGGAACGAGCGAGTCGAGTGAGAATTCGGGATTTCTTGCGGGCGCGACGTTAAACCCATACAAATATTTCGCGCATACGCTTGGTCCTGATGATGAGCTGGAAGAATGGTTTGAGGAAAGTGGATACCACTACCGTGGAATGTTTCCAGCCGGCGCATCAGCGTCGAGAAATTACAGTTTGAGATTTCCAATAATTGGAAACGAGCATGTATTCATATTCAACTACGCGGTTGTGGCCAACTGGGCGGCTCCAACTATTGACCCGCCAATTGATCCAATCACGGATTTCCCGGTCAGTGCAAACGCGCTTTATCCATTGCCGCTTATGGTGGAGGACCATTCGCAGGTTTATTACACCCCCGGCGACGCCGGCGGATTTGTGGATTTTGAAATCGCCGTCCTGGACTGGAACGCAATGTCCAACTCCGATGTTCAAAACGATATAACAAAATTCATAGTATGGAGCGACGATCCGATGTTCCCGGGTGGAAGCGCGGAAGTTCTTTCAGAGGAAGCGGACTGGAATTCCGGTTTTCTGGCAGGTATCTCGCTTGCTAACTTCAGGATAAATGACCTTGAACCGGTTGACGATGGGCCTTCCAATGTATGGATAGGAATTGAGTCAGGGCTGGTGAACTACGACCAGGGATTCGAAGCGGAAGTACCCGATGGTCCGGTTACATCGTATATCAAGGTCCCGATTACAATCGCGGACTGCCCGAAGGCTTTCATGGACTCATTAAGCAAAAATGGCACAAACAAGGATTCATTCATCGACAACATAATTATTAACGGTGAAAATTTCGTTGATGGCGCCGATCTTGAATTCTGGCTCGAGGAACTGACCGCGGGTGGCAGCGCCGGTCCGGCACCCGAGCCGTTCAAGGTTTACGCCACCGACATCAAATACATTGATAAAAATACGATTTCAGCGGATTTCGATTTCACCCTCGCGCCCTATGGCGAATACGGAATCGGATGCGTCAACGGTTGTAATTCGATTACGGAGCCGGATGAAAATAAGTTAGAAAAAACCAATTTTAAATTCCAGGTCCAGCCCGATGTCCCGGAAGGTTTCTATATTGCCACAGGTCGGGAAGGCGCAAATCCCGGAGCACTCGACAAGCTGATTGTTAACTGGAGTCCGGTGAATGACGCTGTAAAATACACCGTGTATGCTTCAATCCAGGACATTCATGGCAATCTGATTTACTACGGCTTGGCAGGAATAACGACCAGCACCACATTTACCCTGAATTTTGAGGATTACCTGTTTAAAAGCGGCTTAATTAAAGTCTGGGTCAAGAGTGTGGTAATAACTGGCGTTAAGGAAATCGACTCCAATGCGACAGAATTAGGTTACTGCTTTATACAGAACTTTGACGACGCGATGGGCTCATGGGTAGTCGTGAATGAAAATGCCGATGAACTGAGTTTCTCACGGTCGACGGTAAATTCCGGATACAGCGGTTTATGGGGTTTGAAAGCACTCGGCCCGAATATCAACGGGTCTAACTGGACAATCCTAGCGTCGCCAATTATAGACGGGCTTGGAGAATTAACCACCGCGAAATTCGAGTTCGTTCATCGAAATCGCGACGTTAACAGCTACCATGGATTCCAGGTCGGGTCATTACTTGACCTCCCGACAACAGGCACGTCATTTATTTACAATTATACTCCACGAACAGCGGTCAGCTACG
>DASWIV010000078.1:0-4669 GCA_036397475.1 bacterium | reverse complement strand
GATGGAGATCGCTAAATGGATCAGATCTCTTACCGAAAATTATTTCAGGAGTTCAATTCAGGGATGGAGTGATAGCAGAAGGAGCCGCCGCCTGATGGGTCATACACAACATTTGACAATAACTCATAATATCTATCAATTCCGCATCCAGCGATTGCTAAATTGAAGCTGATATGATTCGCTATAGATTCTGCTCCGGTTGCCGAATAGCAGGAATCCGCAAATGTCGCAGGAGAAATTAACAGAGGAAAAATAACCATGATAGTAATAATTATTAATCTGGAATGTAAGTAATTCATGGGTACCTCCATTGGATTTGAATGGCAAATTTTAACATAAAAAAAAATGATGTCAATATTAATTATGAAATAATAGTATATTTGATTATTGAATAATTTCCATAATGCAATATTTTAATTATGTTACTTTTCCATCTGTATTATTTCTTCAATCCATTGTATCCTTACCCTCTAATAAATATCAGGTGATTGAAATATGCTGAGGATATGGATTATTCCCCTTGTACTTTCATTTTCATTAGTTGCTGTACCCGTGTACGCCTACTCCAGCCTTCCGGACTGGGCGAATCCCATTGTGGGGTCTGACTGCGAGATTATTGGCGGTCTGCAATCGGGTGAAATCCTTCCGAATCAGCAGATCAGGCTGACGTACGACCTTGAAGCGGGACGATACACTGTCGCGGGATGGGCTGAAATAGACTTCCTTTCGCTCAAGATGGAGGTTCGCGGTGATTCTGGGCTGTTGCTTGCGTCGGACTATGGCGAGGATAACCGGCCCACGATCACACTCAATGTGAACGCACCCACGAAAATCGATGTCGTGCTAACTCCGGGCAGGTCGATCAACCCGGATTCTCCGACTCCATATGCGGTCGCGGTTGCGAAGGGAAGGAATTGTTTCGAACGTAATGAAGATCGGATGCAGACAATGTTCGATGAGTGGTGCGGCATCATGCTGGAGGATGGCTACGAAATAATTGACTGGGACATTATCGATCTGACGGAAGAAAATCCCACCAGGTTTACCTACACGCTCGACCGGGGATCGTATGCGGCTGTGGCAGAAACATCGAACGCGATGGACGATATCGACATGTATGTGAAGGTGGACGATGCGACTACAATAGGCAAGGATGAAGAGCCTAATAATTCTCCCGCGTGCATTTTCGATCTCGATCATGCGTTCGATGTGATGGTAGATATCGACGCCTGGGAACTCAGGCATCCGTCTGAAACTTCACTGGTATTTATACTCGCGATTAACCCTGATTAAATTTGTTTAATTGCAGATTATCGCTTACAATAGCGCATTGCCATCAGGATACTTGGTCACACAACCGGGTTTCCACATCGTAAAAAATAACACTGGAGGAAAGACTTGATGAAAAATTTCATCCTGGCTGCAACGTTGATTGTGGCATTCCTGTTCCTGACGGTTCCGGCATTCGCAGATGATCTGGACGATCTTCTGGATTACTGGTGGGACTGGGCGGAAGACTACGGCTACACGGTAATATATTATGATGACGGGGGCGATCTGGACGGAGACGAGTATAAATTCTATACCGTCGAACTCCTTCCCGGCACCTATCATTGCTACGCTGAATCGACCGATGAGGGCGACGATATCGATATCTTCATAATTGACGAAGACGGCGAAGAGATCATAAGCGACACGCTCGACGATAATTATCCCCTTGTCGATTTCTATTTAAAGCACACCGAAAGCATCGAGATTCAGATTGAAGCTTACGAATATGGGTCGCGCCATGAATATACAGAGTATGTAATGGTTCTCGCGACCGAAGATGGCGGGCTTGCTGATGACAGCGATTATCGCGACCGGCACCATAATTCACTCGATGACGACCAGGTATTTGTCGAAGATCTTATGGATGAATACATGGATATCGTGGATTATGAAGGTTATGAGATGATTTTCGACGACATCGATGTTGTAGAGGAAGATTATTACATGACCTACACCATAACTCTCGGACGTGGCGATTATTACTTATACGCCGAGGGTGGACTCAATATCGAGGACCTCGATGTTTACGTATATGACGAGCGGGACCGCGAGGTTGCATCCGACGATTTAGAGGATGTTTACTGCTACCTTGAGTTCCACGTAAGTGAATCCCAGGACTTCACGGTCGAAGTTGAGCCGTACACAATGGTGTCCGGCGAAGACGAGGGATATTACCTGTTAGTCATAGCCAGAGATTAATTGTTTCAACGATGCAAATTCACAGCCCGCGAATTTCGCGGGTTTTTTTTACTTTACGACCTTTCAATATCTGTTTCAGGGGATGGGTAAATTGCGCGGAGGTTGCATCAATCGGACTTGCGGCTATATTTCAAACCTGCCATAATCACCGAATCAAAATAACCGCAAGGACACTGAAATGAAGAATTACATTATTTTCGCATTCGCATTATTCGCTTTCCTGGTTTTGTCACCAGCCATTACATTCGCCCAGGACGATAACGAGTCGGATGAGATGTCCATTGCTCCTGAGCTCAGGATGGACTGGATAAATTTCGCCTGTAACGATCTCCAGGAAATGCACGATTTCTACACCGGACTTCTCGGATTCGAGGAGGAATGGTGGGTCGACGACCAGTATTTCGGGATGCTTGTCTACGATATGGGTGGAATTAATGTTGCGTTTTATCGCGCTGACCAGGATCTTGAGGTGAATGATGCATTCGCGCACGGGCCTGCATATGGAGCCGGACCATATCACGGCTATTCCGTTTCGATCACTGTGCCGGAAGAATACATGCCGGAGCTTGTGAATATCCTGAAGGCCGCGGATGTCCCCGCCTTATTCGACGAACCGACCGAGGTATTCGGCGGAGTCGCGTATCCTGTACTGGATCCAATGGGACTGACAGTCGAGCTTTACTATCCGGTCGAAACGGAAATGTGAATGCACTGCCCTCATCCCGTTGGATGTCTTTCACTTCGATTCCGGCTGAAAGCGGGATGTGTTGCCCGATAACAGATCGCGAATTCGGATAGAGGCCGTGATTTTCGCTTTGATTAGTGCATGGCCAATTCGAAATAATTCTCTCGAAATTCACAGAATATAGTATAATTAGTTTTGACAAACTGCCATTTTTTTGTATCCTTTTTGAAGGAGAACCTGTCATGAGGAGTTTCTACAGTCTGGCCCTGGCCATAATGCTGGGAGGATGCGCGGCAGGGAACAGCGTATTGCCCCCGATAAATGAACTATCCGCTCCTCAGGCCATGCAAACCGTGGATGATGGCAACCATATGCTGTGGGGCGAGTGGGAATTTTTCATCGATAGTACCCATGAAAATATCGATGTGGTTCCGAAACGTGCGGGAAGATTCCATTTGAACGCATTGAAATTTCTCGAGGAATACTGCACCAATTGTCTGAAGG
The DNA here is from genome assembly GCA_036397475.1 of bacterium. Taxonomy (GTDB): domain Bacteria; phylum JAJVIF01; class JAJVIF01; order JAPKYR01; family JAPKYR01; genus DASWIV01. Next base: position 1,230 of record DASWIV010000078.1, on the reverse strand, counting down.
TCACGAACACTAAAAATAACGGCGATTCCACCATCGATCTGACCGTGCAGATTAGGCATCCCTTCCCCGGACATCCTGAGTATACTGGGTTTGATGTAAAGGGAATAATTATGTTCAATGGCTCGTGGACAAAGACAGGCTTTTCGGCTTACCCGCCATGGCCCGAACCGTTCAGGGTATCATGGAGAAACCTGGGAGACCCTCAACTGCTGAATACCGATGGGTACACACTGAGATGGAGCCCATCGTACGATTCCGGCTCGACGATGCCGATTTTCAATTACTGGGAAGGGAAGTACGCTAACGGGACGCCCACCGCGAACCTGAACGGATATCTGAATTTTTATACGGACGAAAACCGTCATATGTTCAGTCACGATGGCGCGGTATACAGGACTTACGAAATCTGGCTGCCACCGGGACAGCCTGTTATTGCTGGCTATGCAGTTGAAGCGCTGTGGGAAATGCCCACAGTGATGCCAGTCACGAATCCAGCCGTTGATTTTCCGCTATCGGCGAACCAGTCGGAGCCATACGAATTCTATATAGTTTTAAACGAAGGGAATGTGATCACGGATCCGGAGATAAAGTGCTGCTCCCATGTGCACGAGGAGATTTATGCCAGAGTCAAACAGTGGGGAGGAGTGAATGTGAACTTTATGGGTATGCTTGCTGAAGAAAACGATGAGTCTATCGGACATCAGTTGTATTCTTACGCTCCCGATTGGCCTGATGATTACGGAAAATATTACCAGTTTCCGGCGTGGTATTTTCCGGATGGCGAGTGGATCGGCGTTGGAATTGCATGGCGGACCGAGGGGGGGGGCAACTATTTTGATCACGCCTACACAGTATTTGAATTCACGAAAGATTATGAATAAATAAAAAAGGAGGGCAGAAAGATGCCTAAGAAATTCATAACATTGGCTGGGAGGATTTAAAATGAGAGGAAGTGCTGCACTTATAATTCTACTTGCGCTTGCGGGATGCGCTACAGGGAATTCTATAACCCCGACTCTGGATATATCTGACGATCAACAGACCACTGCTGCAGTTTCGGTAAATGATAATCGCATGCTCTGGGGCGAGTGGACGTTTTATATTAGTGAGGCTCATGATCAGGTTGATGTGGTTCCGAAACGTGCGGGAAGATTCCATTTGAACGCATTGAAATTTCTCGAGGAATACTGCACCAATTGTCTGAAGGTCACGAACACTAAAAATAACGGC
>DASWIV010000077.1:0-15326 GCA_036397475.1 bacterium | reverse complement strand
CTTCACGACAAGGAACAATTCGTCCTCATACCTGTGAGAATGCCAGACATACGGACCCTTGACCCTCCCGATCTTCACATACTGCCCGTTGAGCTCCCCGACAATTTTCGGCACATAAACCTCGTCGAACAGCCCGAATTTTTCTTTCAGGTTTACTTTTTCCATGAATAAATTATAACATTTACGCGAATAGGAGATACTGATGGAAATTACAATTCGGAAAATTGACAAGTACGACCCTGTCCTGATCAAATATTTGTTTTCAAAAATCGAATATCCCAATATCCAGCCGAAACCCGAGTTCTTCATCTCGGGAACCGGGACCATGCTTGTCGCGTACCACGATTCGGACGCGTGCGGTTTCCTCTACGCTTATACACTCCATAGTCCGGCAAGATTGAAACCCAAAATGTTCCTCTACTCGATCGACGTCTTTGGAAATGACAGGCGTCACAAGGTGGCGTCAAGCCTTATCAAACGCCTTAAGGAAATAGCCAGGGAAGAGAATTGTTCTGAGATATTTGTCCTCACGGATAAATATAATTTCGCTGCCATGGCACTCTACGAAACCACCGGAGGAGTGACGAACGAAGCTGAGGATATAATGTATGTTTATAATCTGGAATAGGTAAATTAATGTATTACAGGGTAACCGCAAAATTTAAAACGGACACTGCATCCGATTTTTTATCCAAACTCACCGACGGCACCATCGAAGACCAGGATCCCGACGGACCTGAAATTGTCGCGTCAATGAAGCGCGCGGTGGTGGCGTCCGACGGCACCGTTCACTGGACAGAAACCTGCTACTGCCCGACACCCCTTGCCCACGAACGCGCAACTGTCCTTGACTTCCACTTCGTAGATTTACGAACAGAAGAAATCGATGAAGATCCCGATCTCACCGGCAAACCCTTCATGGAATACCTGAACGATTTATCAGCGTTGTAGCCTGGGATGCCGTCCATTGCTGTACTCCACTTTATTCATTATTCCCAAAGGCATCCCGGGACCTCCGGTAGCTGTTACGCCGCGATCCGCTTCAGACGCGCGTTCTCGGCGGCGAGCCTTCGCATTTCCTTTACGTCCGACACATCCATCCCACCGTAACGCTTGCGCCAGTTTCGGTACGTCTGGTCACTGATCCCGTGCTCCCGGCACACCTCCGCGATCGACATGCCCTTCTCGATCTCCTGAAGAACCCTTACGATCTGTTCTTCGCTGTAACGTTTTCCATGCTTTTTCTTGTCTGCCATGTCTTGGCCTCCATTTGTCTATTATAACGGAAAACCAAAACTCAGACTGGTCCTGTTTTCGGGGAGCAGGTCACCTCAACCCCCTCCCGACATCATATCTATCTCCGCATCCACCGCCAGATCCAACTGCGGATCAATCCCCGCTGCAAGATCCCACGGCGTTATCTCGTACATGTAATCCGGGATCGCGGCTTGCCCTTCCATGTTGTACAAAATCTCCATCGTGTCCGGATTCACCGCGTACCAGCCACGACGCGGAAGACTCAACCTGCTCCCATCCGCTAATGACATATTCCCCGTAGAAATAACCCCCCCACCTGTCGGCCACCCGACAAGAACACCACGCCCTAAATTCTTTATCGCATGCGAAAAAATCTCCGCGTTCGAAAACGACCACTCGTTACACAATACAATTACCGGAATATCAGTCGTGTAAACAGGCGTCCTGTCCTCCGGATAACCGTAGCCCCCATCCCTCGGAACCGTCAGCGCGTGCCTTTCTGTGTTCAGCATCGCGAGCAGCCAGTCAGTCGTCCATCCTCCGCTGTTGTACCGTACATCGATAACCAGCGCCTTTTTCCCGTTCGCCGCAGCGTACAGGTCCTGCTCGAACCTCTCCAGCGAATCGTCGTACATCCTCTGTATATGCAAATAGCCGACCTGCTCGTACGTCAGCATTTCAATATATGCGCGATTCCCCTCGATCCAGTTTTCATACTCAGCCTGGTACCATCCCCAGTAATCCGTCGGCGTCACCCTTATCCAGTTAACCGTATCCGTTTCATCGTCCCACTTGATGTATCCCAGCTCTATTGACTTCCCAACCGTACTCTCAAGCGCTCTCCACCAGTTTCCGACTGGATTCTCCCCCCAGCCCCCGACATCGTAACCGTTAATACTCACGATCCTGTCTTCCCATTCGATCCCGAATTCCTCTCGCGCGATCGGTGTGTCCGGCGTAATCCGATCAACAATTAATCCGGGATTTTCATCTTCAATAAACTCGCAGCCGAGATATCCTGTATCGGGTCCGGGTGGCGGCGAGCCGGCTTCGGAATACCACAAATGAGACGAATTCAGCCTGCCGAGAAGCTGGTTCATCGCGTCATTGGCATCCCTGTAATGCCTCGACTCGGCGTACAAGCCCCTGTATTCATCACCCAAAGCGTTCCAGTCTCGTCCGTGGAAATCCGCATCATAGAACCACTTGTTCTGAATTCTCCATACTTCGTTATATTTATATAATTTTTCATCCAGGGCTTTCACAGAAAATTCCGCGTTGAATGCGTGGTTCATAGCATCGCCGCCGCCATTTTTCCGCGACGAGACCCGTCCCCCACCCAAAAAGTAAATCCTCTCGTTCTGCATGTTCCATGCGACCTGTCCAGGATCAGCACCATTTGTCAGCTCTGTAACATTTTCTCCCGTCCAGTCCATCTGCCATAGATCCATCGACCCATCCGAATTCGATGAGTACACCAGGCTTTTCCCATCCGGCGAAAATGCCTGGATTACTTCGCTTCCATCAAGCGACGTCAACCGTCGCGCTCTCAAATGAATATTCCTGAAATCGATATCGACAACAAATTCTTCTTCGGCTTCCTCTTCAACAATTTCCTCATCACCCTCAACTTCACTCACTTCCCCAGATTCATCCACTTCTTCTTCCTCTTCTTCCTCACCCGGAAGTGGCGGAAGTATCTGGAGCGGTTCATCTTCAAGCTCCCATTCAGCCAGCGACCTCTCCTCATCTTCGGTCGTCAGAAAAACGAAATACGGGTCCGTATTATCCCAGTTTCTCTCCGACGTGAACCCAAGCTTTGTTCCATCTGGCGACCATACCGGATTGTAATCATCATCCGGATGGCGCGTCACATTCACTGCGCCTTCATGCCAGTCGGGGAAAATAAGCTCGTGGCGAAATTCATCCGGCCAGTATTCAAATCCATCTTTCGGACAATCCGGAAGCGTCTCATCGTCCGGATCGACAGCGGCTATATAAATTTCCGTGTTGTAATCGTTGTTATCCTTAGTGAACGCAATCCAGCGCCCATCAGGCGAAAAAGTATATTGATACGTCCCCCAGTGTGAAAATAGCTTCCTCTGATGCCCGCCATTTCCATCCATGAGCCACAGATCCCCGACATTCCCCAGATACGCGATCGTCAACTCAGATGGATCCGACACCGATCCCTCTTCCGCCAGGTCCGGGCCGATAACCGCACTCGTACAGATTTGGTCGTTATCTGTGAGTTTCTCAATTTCAAACCTGCGCGCTTCCGATAATCTTTCATGACTCGGATCGCCCGATTTCACGCGATACAACTGCTCGACACCATCGCGGTCCGATGTGAAAATCAGTGAATCGCCGCGAGGGTACCACGATATCTGGTCATCGTGAGCAGGATGATTTGTCAGCCTCGCCGCCTCCGTACCGCCAATCCCATCTGTCCTCACGCAGTAAATTTCTCCCCTCACCACAAATGCCATTTCCATACCGTCCGGACTTACCGCGTATTCAGTCGCCGATCCTGACGTCGAATATTTTATTTCCTCATCAGCAGTTTCATCTGACCACGCGTATATATTCACCGGATGAGGATCTCCTCCTGTTACCGACTGGGTATAAATTTCGCCCGACCGCTCGAAAATGATCATCTCATTGCCGGTAGGTCCTCCAACCTTAGGGCTCCACAATCCATTTTCAATGACGTCGGTTATCTGAGATCGGTGTTTTGTGTTCAGATCCCATGCCCAGACATTCCCGACCTCGCTTTCCTCACTCCTGTAATAAAGAGTAGTGCCATCCGCAGACCACTGAACATCTGAATTTTCAACACTGTTATTTGTAACTCGCTCAAATTCTCCTGAATTCCTGTAATAAAGCCAGATATCCTCAGCGTGCGTTCCCGTATATCCCTGCCTCCATCCAGTCTCCGGACCATACTGGAACGCGACAATATTCGAATCCGGATGCATCACCGCGCCAAGTCCGGAACTCGGAACTAATTTCTGTGGAGTGGACGGCCCGTACCCACGTGAATCGCTTAAATAAACGACTTGAGGAGCGCGGTGATCCGGCCACATACCCCCCCGCCTCGACGAAAAAATTAATCCATTTCCATCCGATGTCCATCCCGATAGAATATCGCCATTCGACGCGTAAGTTACCCTGTACGGAGTTCCGCCATCCTTATCGATCACATACAGGTCTTCAGAGCCGTACCTGTCACTTGAAAACGCGATTTTTCTTCCATCCGGACTCCACACCGGATAATAATCGTATCCATCCGACGATGTCAGTCTTGTCGCGTTTCCACCGGTCACCGGCACAGTCCATAGATCTCCAGCCCACGAAAAAGCGATTGCCGATCCATCTGGCGATAGCGCCGGATACCGTCCGAACTCGACCCTTTCCGGATCGCCGAATTGTCCCGACGCCGCTCCAGAAAATGAAAATCCGATTATTGTAATTGCGAATAAAATGCGATTTACACGTCTCATCTGGTTTCCTCTTAGATTGGATAAGGTAGCAGATTAAAAAAATTCGTTGAAATAATCAACATTATAAGGTATCAGGGAAACACAATTCGTAACGCCGACATCCCGCCGGCAATGTCCCACAGGCACACAATCGGAGCGCTGGCGTCCCGCCGGCAATGTTCCATAGGCACACAATCGGAGCGCTGGCGTCCCGCAGGCAATTTCACCGTCCTCTCGCCGGCACTCAAAAAATGGGGTACCGCTGACAAGCTTAGGGAGCCAACCGCTTACAGCCCAACTTCATCCAACTCTTGCATAGCGACCGTGCTTGTCGGCGATGCATGGATACGAGAGACTCACAGTCGAGTGTTAACAATCCCTCCTATACACAACCCCCCTCCAATCCACTATAATACCCCCATCCACCCAACTTCGAGGAGACGCACTCATGTTCCATTTCACCGGAGGAACCGCCTACATCGACAACAAATTCCAGACTGGAATCGACGTCATCACCAAAGGCAAAAGAATAGACAAGGTCGGGAAAAATCTTTCCACTCCCAAAAGCGCTCTGAAAGTCAATCTATCCCGCGGGCAGTTTATTGTCCCGGGGATGGTCGACGCACACACTCATATGGGGGTCTACGAGGACGGGGTAGGGGCTATCGGGCACCATTACAACGAAATGCAGGAGCCGAACACTGCCTATGTCCGCGCCATGGACGCCATATTCCCGAAAGATATCGCTTTCGAGGACGCTAGGGAGAATGGAGTAGTCGCATGCGGATCGTTTCCAGGCTCGGCTAATTTATTCGGTGGAATGTGCGCGGTAGTTAAAACTTACGGTGATACACTGGATGATATCCTCATCGCCGGATACCACGGCATGAAAATGGCGATCGGCGAAAATCCGTTCAGGGTATACAGTAACCAGAATATGTCGCCACGGACACGTCTCGCGAATGCCGGAATTATCCGCAAGACGCTTGTCGAGGTGCAGAATTATATTGAGAAACGAAATACGGCGACAAAAAATAAGTCGAAAGATAAGGACGATGGAGTTTTCGAAACCGACCTGGGCAAGGAACACCTTCGCATGTTACTGGAGAGAAAAATCCCAGCGAGATTCCACTGCCACAGGCGCGACGATATAGAGACCGCACTCAGATTATCCCAGGAATTCAATTTCAATCTGGTATTGGAACATTGCACGGAAGGATATCTTGTCGCTGACATGATCGCGAAAAGAAATGTGACATGCGTGATCGGTCCGATGGCGACCGCACGGGTGAAGTACGAACTCAAAAACCGATCGGAAACCGCCCCGTATGTTTTAAGCAAAGCAGGAGTGAATGTCTGCCTGATGACGGACCATCCGGTGATGCCGATCCATCACCTCCGGCATAATGCCGCGATGGCTGTGCGTGGCGGATGTACGGACGATCAAGCAATGGAAATGATCACGTCCAGGCCGGCTAAATTATTGAACATCGATAAAAATTACGGATCTATCGCTAAAGGAAAACTCGCCTGCCTTGCCATTTTCTCGGGACATCCCCTGGATATGAGGAGCAAGGTCGACCACGTCTGGATCGAAGGCGAGGAGTATTTAGGGTGATCTTTCAGAAGACCATGGCGTCAGCCTAGTCAATATCCACTGCCATCTCAATGTCCCAATCAGTAGACAATGCGTAAGCTTGGTCAATGCTCACTTACCACATTCATCAACTTACAGAAGTCCCCTGCGTAAGCACGGACATCACTCAGTACTTCCCCTTAATAATAACTCTCGAAGTGTATCTTCCCCGGACTCTTCGGCTGGTGCTCCTCCATACCCAGCTGTATGAGCCTCTCCGACCATTCCTTGATCATCGGCATGCTTCCACAAAGGTAAAAATGGCAGTTGGTCTCAGCGTTCGGCCTGTATCCCAGAAATCTCTCAACAGTCCCGTCGCCCCAGAATTGATCCACTCTTCCAAGCCGTCCATCCCACGGCAGCGGATCGACATGGCTTCTGGAAATTGTCGCCCTGTAATGAAAATTTTTATTCCCTTCCTGGAGTGCCAGCAGCTCACGATGATATGCCAGTTCCGTTGAATAGCGGCATCCCCAGAAAAGGATGATGTTCCTGTTCTGCCTCGAGATATCAATAGTTCTCAAATAACTCAAAAAAGGAGCAAGGCCTGTCCCCGTCGCGATGAATACTATATCCGCGTCGTCCGGACATGTGTCCCGTATAGTGAAAAATCCCGCCTTCTTTTCCTTCATGAATAATCTGTCGCCGACCTTCAGCGCGAAAAGCCGCGGGGTAAGCGATCCTTCCGAGACGAGGTCTATATAAAGCTCGATATACAGCCGGTTATTCGGCGACGAGGCGATCGAATACGGACGCTTGATCATTTTCTCGGGATCTTTCTGTTCCACCACATTCTCAGCGTGCGGGACAACAGGATGAGTACCCGGTACTCCAAGGACCGTGAATTGTCCGGGCTCGAAGTGAGGGATTCTCCATCCGTCGGGCTTGATCCTGAAAATTCCCAGCCTGTCGGTTAAATCTATCTTCTGGGATAAAACTGCATTAAATTCCTTATGATCCATTCAGTAAATCCTCAAATAAAACGACGCCAAATATATTTGACCTGGTGATTTGAATGTGTGATATTTATATGAAATCGACGCTAAAAGTCAAATCCGGCTGACTGCGAGAGAGGTTTCCAATGGCATCACCAAGATTTGTGCTGGCTTTCATTATCCCGTTTCTAATTATAATAATGATGGCAGGATGCGGAGGCGGCGGATTTTCGAATCCGGCAAGCCCCGAATTTTCAGCGGCACGCCAGCCCGCGTACAGTAAAACACTGCATATGCTGTGGAGCGCGGGGGAAATTATCATCACCCCGACCGGGACATCCACCGCTACCTATGAGGTTGTCCCGAACCGTGGCGCGCAGTTCAATGCAAATGTCCAGCGGTTCCTTTACCCTCCGATCGCCCCGGTAAGCCTGATCCAGCTGGATTTTCAGCCAGCGACAAATTTCCTGACAGCTTATGTCGATATCAATGTCGGACTACAGCATCCATTCCCCGGTAACAATAAATACCGTGGATTCGACACCCGCCTGATCCTGATGGCAAATTCTTTTACAGCCGGACTCCATGATCCGGATGTTTCATACACCATTCCTCCACCAGGTCCGGAATTCGTCATTGATATGTATGTGGAAAATGCCGATGGATTGACCCGCTGGTGGAATCCAACTGAATTCACGGACACGTTGCCACTCCTCTCCTATAAGCCTGGAGCGTTAGGAACCGATCCGGGACCGAATTCAATCCTGAATCCGTACAAATATTACTCTGACGATCTCGACGCCTTCACTGAAGTTACCGGGCTTGATGTCCAGAGCAGAGGCTCATTCTCAGCCAACGGTGGAGTTAACTGGCGCAATTTCAAAATTCATTTCCCGAACCATCCCGGACCGAGTTTTAAATTCAATTACGCTGTAGACACATCCTACGCCAACCCGGACCCTGACTCCGCTCCCGAATATCCAATCGACAGTTTCCCTCCCGATGCCCAGGTTCAGGAGCCTTATCATGTGAATGTTTCCGACGCCGGAACCGACCTTTACTATTTCAAATCCACGACCGGCACATTTACAGGAGGAAGCCTTCGCATGAATATCGAAGTTTTCGACTGGCAGGCGGCTGTGAATTTGAGTGGGGTAGAAAGTGAAATTACCTCAATATGGCTGGAAGGTTCCGAGATGGATGCGGCTGTCGATGTCCTGCCGTCGGCGCAGGTTAGTCCCGGTTCCGGGGTGACATCGAGCACATTCACCATAGAAATTGCTTCCGATTATTTCGATCACCAGACAGCGGGTGAATACTGGCTGTTAGGAACAGTAGAATCGGCTTTGCCGACCTCATATTTGCCGCAAATCGATGGCGGCGAGAATTTCATATACCCATCCAACGCAATTCTCTCCTCATATTTCATGACATCCTATTCAGTCAGTAGCGGAACCAGTCCATTCAATGTTATCCAGCCTAACGGCGGAGAAGCGTGGGACGTAGGCGCATCGAAAGATATCACGTGGGCAGGCGGCGAGGCTTTCGACATGGTGTACATTGAATATTCAAAAGACGATTTCAATTCGGATATCAATGTCATTTCTCCCTCGACCGAAAACGTTGGATATTACAACCTGAGTGTTGTACCAAACGATATTTCAAATACCGTGAAGGTCCGTGTCGGTGCGACTGAATCGCCGGAATACAACGACACGTCGGATGAGTATTTTTCCATAGTGCAGAAATTGTGGGAGAGGATTGTCTATGCCGCTGACGGTCCTTATCCGGGACGGCAGATTTATTCAATCGATCCGGAAGGCCTGACTGTACCCGAGCAATGGACAACCGGAGACGCGCTTTTCATCGAGGACCCGCACCTGTCGCCCGATGGCCGCTACATCTTGTACACGAAATTCAACGGGGATTTTTCTTCCGAGATGAGGCTGATCGATGTAATAACCATGGAAGATACTGACATCACTCCAGAAGGCTACGATTGTGTTTATGGAGATTTTTCTCACGACGGGACCCGCATTGTTTCAGCAATGGGCAGCATTTTTACCAACCTCGACATGTGGACGTTCGATTACGATGGCGGAAATCCTGAACAGATGACGACCGGACAGTTTGTCTGGGGGCCGTCATATAGCCCTGACGATGAATACATCGCGTTCCAGGACTTTCAGGACAACCAGGTCTACATCCTCGAAGTCGGGACTGGTATTGTCTCGCAATGGACAAATAACGGTACATGGAACGATGGTCCTGAGTATTCACCCGACCAGACACAGATATGCTGGTCGACCGCGTACCCGTTGAGCGGGGGCAGGAAGATCTACGTCTCGCCAGTATCAGGATGGCTCCCGGCGGATTACATTATCGATTTCGAGCAGTACATCAGGGCGCCGGCATTCAGTCCGGAGGGATTAAAGATAGTCTTCGACCATGGTGCCTTCAGTGGATCTGAGCTGGCAATTTATGATATCGCGTCAGACACCTGGATGGATATAACGTCGAATGCCTTCGGCGATTATCAGGCTGACTGGGGATACATGATCCCGCATTGAGAAAATATCCGGTGTGTTTACCTGCCGAGCTTCATCAGGTAATCGACAAGAACATCAATTTCCTCATCAGTTAATGGCGCTGGTGCCATAAGGTTCGCGTAGCCCTCGACAAGCTTGGCGCCCGGATCTTTGAGGGATTCCCTCAAATAATCCTCGTCGGCAGTAATCACACTTCCATCGGTGAGTGTAACTTCAGACATGTAAACGCCGTATAAAGCCGGACCAATCTGTCCCGCTACGCGATCCTCCGTAAATGTGTGACAGGTGGTACAGAGTTTTTCCTGAAGGAGAACTTCCGGGTCGAGTTCCGACGCATTCTCTCCAGGAACTTCCGAACCTTCAAGAAGCGACTCGTTTTCAGGTTCGACCGCGGGGTCGGTTTCGCCGGATGGTCCTGCAGCGGCAGGTGCATTGTTGTTGACTACCGGGGTCTGGTCAGGATTATCCTGTGGACTGGAATTCTGTTCGCCAGGTGAACAATTCATCGCCGCGAGGATAAAGGTGGTAAATAGAATGATCGATATAATGTGTTTCATCATATCCCCCTTTACAAAATTAGACTGGATTTATGATAGCACTACCAGGCAGCTTGTCAAATGGCGAATTGAGGTTAATATATAAACAAACCAATCGACTTTGGCTCTTCGTCCGAAAATTCCCACGCTGCCATAGCTGCCGCCTTTATATCTTCCGTTTCCATTGTCCCATTGTGATGCACTTCGCACAGCACATCCCCCTTATCAACCATATTCCCGATCCGCTTGTTCAAAATGATTCCTGCTGCCAGATCGATCTCATCGGTTTTCTTCTTACGTCCGCCTCCGAGGTCGCGAACAAGTTCACCAATACACAAAGCGTCGCATTTGGTAATATAACCTGATTCCCATGCTTTAATTTCCATAACCTCTTTTGCAGCAGGAAGAGCAATCGATAAGTCCCCTCCCTGCGCATTCACCATTTTTTCAAACTTCTCATACGCCGCTCCCGACTCGAGTTTTTCCCTTGCGAGCTCACGTCCGGCACGCACACTTGCGTCCCGTGCCATGGTATACAGCCGCGACGCGAACTCTATGCACACATGCCTCAGCGGATTGTTCATATCAGATTCGTTTTTCAATATCTCGATAGCTTCCCGTACTTCCAGGGCGTTGCCGATTGAGGAACTCAGGGGAGTGTTCATCCACGTCAAGACGGCGTTGACATTTTTCAATGACTCCCGTCCGATCGCCACCATTCTATCGGCAAGACTCTGAGCCGACGGGATGTCCTTCATGAAGGCTCCGGTGCCAACCTTCACGTCCAGCAGTATCGACGGCGCTCCTCCGGCTAATTTTTTCGACATAATGCTCGCCGCGATCAGCGATTCATTGTCTACTGTCGATGTGACATCCCTGAGTGAATATAATATTCCATCTGCCGGGGTCATATCGCTGTCCTGGCCCGCGACAGCGCACCCGACATCAGTCACTATTTTCTTAAAGTCGTCTTCGCTGAGGCTGGTTCGGAATCCGGAAATGCTCTCCAGTTTGTCTATTGTCCCGCCGGTATGTCCAAGCCCGCGTCCCGAATGTTTACCCATCTTCAGACCCATCGACGCGACCAGTGGCGCAAGAATCAACGTTACCGAATCGCCGACTCCGCCGGTTGAATGCTTGTCCACGACAGATTCCGGGTCGTCCCACTTCATTATTTTTCCGGAACCAGCCATTGCCTGGGTAAGGGCTGTGGTTTCATCCATATTCAGGCCGTTGAACCATACCGCCATAAGCCACGCGGTTACCTGGTAATCCATGACCCTGCCGTGCACCATCGCGTCGATAAAATCGCCGATATCCTTTCGCGAATTCGCGTGTCCCAGTTGTTTGGTTCTGATGAATTTGACAGGATCGAATGGTTGAATCATACGACAATGCTTTCCTTGTATACTCCGAACTCAGCGCGCATCCTGTCGCAGATCTCTCCGAGTGTGCATTCACATTTGACGGCTTCGAGAACGGCCTCGAAAATGTGTCCGCGCTCCGAAGCCTGTTCCTGCACATTATCAAGCGCTTTTTCGACCTCATCCATCGACCGCGCTGATTTCATCTCCTGCAATTTCCGGATCTGCTTTTCCTGGACCGCGAGATCCACGGTCAGATAATCGACCTTCCCTTCTCCTGAATCAGATTCGTATTTATTCACACCAACAATGGTCCGTTCATTTTTTTCGACCGATTTCTGCCATTCGTACGCAGCGTTTTGAATTTCCCTCTGCGGATAACCGTCTTCTATCGCCCTGAGCATTCCGCCGCGGTTGTCGATCTCACCGAAATACTTCCGCGCGCCTTCTTCAATCTGGCCGGTCATGTTTTCGACAGCGTAGCTTCCTCCAAGCGGGTCGATAATGTCGGCTACTCCCGATTCCTCAGCTAAAATCTGCTGTGTCCGCAAAGCAAGCCGTACTGCCGCTTCGGTTGGCAAACACAACGCCTCGTCCATCGAGTTTGTGTGCAGGCTTTGTGTGCCACCCAGTACCGCCGCGAGAGCCTGGACAGCCACCCTTACAGCGTTATTCGCGGGCTGCTCTTTCGTAAGCATGCTTCCAGCGGTTTGAGTATGGAATCTCAGCATCCAGCTTTTTGGATCTTCCGCATGGAATTCTTCCTGCATCACCCACGCCCACAATTTTCTCGCGGCCCGGAATTTCGCGACTTCCTCAAGCAGATTATTGTGCGCGTTAAAGAAGAAGCTCAGGCGTGGACCGAACGAATCGACATCCATTCCCGCATCGATCGCCGTTTTGACATACTCCCGTCCGTCAGCGAGTGTAAACGCGACTTCCTGAACCGCTGTACAGCCCGCCTCCCGTATGTGGTACCCGGAGATCGAGATTGGGTTCCACCGTGGAATATGTTTTGAACAGTACCGGAAAGAGTCGCTGACGAGATACATGCTTGGCTTGGGAGGGAAAATATAAGTGCCCCGTGCCATGTATTCCTTCAAAATATCGTTTTGAATTGTCCCGCCCAGTTTTGAAACATCCGCTCCCTTTTTTTCAGCGACTGCCATGTACATTGCCAGCAGGACGATCGCCGGCGCGTTGATGGTCATCGACGTAGTTACTTTACCCTGGTCAATTCCATCGAAAAGCGTGTCCATATCGTGGATTGAGGATATCGCGACACCGGTCTTCCCGACCTCGCCTTCAGCCAGTGGTGAATCCGAATCCATTCCCATCTGCGTGGGAAGATCAAACGCCACTGAAAGTCCGGTCTGGCCCGAATCGATCAGAAAATGATATCGCTTGTTTGTCGATTCAGCGTCGCCAAATCCCGCGTACTGGCGCATGGTCCAGTGGTGTCCGAGGTACATGGTCGGGTAAACGCCACGGGTGTACGGATATTCTCCCGGCAGATTTTCATCGGTCGATGAGTCGGACTGAGTATAAAGTGGTTTGAATTCGAAGCCCGAGGTCGATTTCGGAGAACGGATCTTACCCGAATTCTTTTCGGTGTTCACCTGATCGAAATATTTCTTTTCCTTGTCGGTAACCATTCAATACCCCTGATAGCACGTTAAAAATCGAAATCGAAGCCCTTGATTTCATCGACTCTATCCGACACAAGATCGTCCCCGTCATCCAGTACACCGCGCAGGAAATTGTCGCTGACCTTAGGATTGAATTTAATATCTTCCAGGTGCCCGCTGAGGGTAAAATCGAGGGTCGCCCTGTTTACCGAGTCCGGAAGGAACCGGATGTACTGACCGAATTGCGGGTGCTGCCTTGCCTTGTCGAGCGGGACACTCATTCCGCCGCTCGCACTTATCGAATGGTCGAATCCGACCTGGCCGGTTGCTTCGACCTGGAGGTCGTACGAAAGGAAATGAAATCGTTCGAGATTAATTTTCCTGTTATCGATCCTCGCGAGAATTTCCAGCTGGTCATAGTCAACGTAGCTGGCCGCCCTTGATTCATCGCTGAGAACGGCGCCTGCAAGACCCTGCATCATGCCGTCGCTGAACGGACTCAAAAAAGTGCCGCTGTCGCTGTTCAGGCTGATCCCGACATCGAGATTTTCCGGATGAAGAAAATCGCCGCTCGCGATAATTTCTCCGCTGAATAAACCATTTAATTCGTACGAATGCCTGTAGCCTATCTGATCGATATACTTCGCGAAATCGAGGTTCTGAAATTCACCCATCAATTCCCATCGCGGCACAGTGGATAAGAGGTTCAACTGCCCGGTAGCAGTGAGTATGCCGCCGTAGGAATCCGCCCTGATACCGCTCAAATCTAGTACTCCCGCGGAATATGAGAATGACGTTTCCGCGGATTCGATGCTGACGTTCGCGAAAGTCGAATCTGAAAATGCCAGGTTTCCCGTTACTTCCGGAGTTTTCAAGCCACCAGCGAGGTGAACCGATCCCGAGGTGTTCCCGGTCGGAAGGAACTGGCTGTTTCTGAAGAGAGGATCGATGTCACGGAAAATTGTCGAAAAATTCAACTCACCGAAATCGAGCTCTACATCGTTCTCCTTTGATTCATCGGTAGCGACGTATCCCTGAACTGTCACCGGGCTTGACTGGTAATCCCCGGTGATTGAATTAATCTGCAGTCCGCCTTCAGTGTAATAAATCCCGTCTCCCTGAAGCTGTGTGATTACGAGATCCACAGGCTCCGGATGTCCTGGGAATTTTTTGTAGACTTCCAGCACGCCGCTTTTTAGAAAGACATTTATTTCCTTGTTACCGGAACCTGCAAGGACATATCCTGCGATGAAGGGACGCACAGTCCGAGCCTGGGAAGTCTGCACTTCCCAATCCGGCAGGACCATTTTCCCATCCTCACCGACATGTAATGCCGAATCGAACCCGTCGACCTGAACTTCTCCCGGGGTGAAGTCCCACGTCAGGATATTCATAAGCGTGAGCCTGCATTTGACCGTGTCAGCGGATAGCAGCGGAAGGTACTCCTCGCTCTTGTCGGAATAGACCACAACTTTTTCGAGTGTGAATCCGGAAAAGAAATTCCCGCGGATTTTATTGACGATTACATTCCCGTCGGTGCGCGACCCGATCATCCGCGTGATATCCGATCCGCGCGACTTGAGGTACGCCGAGGTCCCCGGCCCGAGGACGATCGTTCCGAGAACAATAACGATCAGGATAATGGTCAGTATAACGCGGACAGGTTTCACTACCGATGATGATAAATGAGAGCCACTACAAGTTCAATGGCAGCGGTCTCCCGGCAGCCTGCCAATCTGAACATGCCTCCATTGAAACTTCCACGCCTGGTTAATTATTGGAACCAATCTTACCCTATGGGTGTGAGCGCGGATTGATTTTTATGCCACCAACCTTGGGGAATTTTTATCATGCCAGTAAGCATCCCAGCGATTTGTGCTGCGGTAGAGACATCTGAGAGCAAGCATCGAGTCAGCGCCCTGATTCTGCCAGCGAGTGC
>DASWIV010000076.1:0-6456 GCA_036397475.1 bacterium | reverse complement strand
CCAATTGATAGTCCTGAGGGTAAGGACTATGTCGCCGCGATGAGCTGCGCCGCGAATTTCGCGTGGGCTAACAGGTCGGTCCTTACTTATTACGCTAGAAACGCATTTAAGAAGGTCCTCGGAGAATCATCAGAAAGCCTCGGGATGGAAATCGTCTACGACGTCTCACACAACATCGCGAAATGGGAAGACCACCAGGTCGATGGGAAAAAGAAAAAATTACTTGTCCACAGAAAAGGCGCGACACGTGCCTTCCCACCCGGACATCCCGAAATCTCCGAAAAATACCGCCACATCGGACAGCCTGTACTAATCCCTGGCGATATGGGCTCCGAATCATGGGTCCTTCGCGCATCAGAAAATGCGATGATCGAGACTTTCGGCTCATGCTGCCACGGCGCCGGACGTGCAATGGGACGCAACCAGGCGCGAAAGTCGATCGATTTCCATGAATTATTGAATCGATTGGAGAGCAGGGGAATTATGGTCCGCGCGGGAAGTAAAAAGGGACTTGTCGAAGATGCCCCGGAAGCATACAAGAATGTCGATGACGTGATCGAAGTAACTCACAATGCGGGAATTAGCACCCGCGTCGCGAGGTTGAAGCCAATAGCGGTGATTAAGGGATAATTACGAAGAGTAATTAACGCGACTCTCATATCGTGCTTCCTTGTATTTATTGAATATCTACTATGACTTCGTAGATATCTATTGCAGGATCAACTGCCTTATATGCAGGATCAAACACATGATAATGATATTCAAATGCTAAAAATCTGTGTATTCCATTAGGCAATTCATCATAGGGGTTAGGCGCAAGGCATTTCCATGAATCTGGCCCATCGCAAGCAGAAACATTTTGGCTTGTTCCTGACCAGCCTTTATCCCCGCGGAGTGAAACAATAATGTTGCCGATATATTCATCTGAAAGGTACCAGTATTCAATCTCGGCACGAGCTTGGTATACTGATTTTTCAAGACAGCACTCATCATCAAACGTAATTAGTGCGCCGTCATTTATAACAACGTCGAAATGCATTAAGTCAGGTTGATTAGCAGTCACAGGAAAATCGGTCAGGACATTTTGAACTGGAATTACTACAGGAGGCACCCAGGAGGCTTCTATAGCATATCCAGCAATTACCGGCTCACCTTCAGGAATCCATATTTTATATGTCTTGCTTACAACCGCATCATCCTTAAAGATATGACGTTCCTCCAGGGAATAAAATTCCTTATATGCATTAACATTTGCTGTTGGAGTCCCATTCGTAAATTTCCCTTCTATGTAATTAAATATGGGTAATTCTGAGTGAGAGTAATACGATGGGTTCCACCTGTATGTATATCCATCTGCATTTAGAATTTCCGGGTCGCCAAGTCCTTTCCAGGAAACAATATAATCGTCAGGATATAAGGGCTCAAATTCATTGCTGTGAAAGGTTTCAGAACCTTCAAACATTATTATTCCTTTGACATCAAATCCTGTATATTCCGGATGTCCGGGGAATGGATGGCGAATCTGCACGGTGAGATCAATTGTTGAATCTCCATTATTTTTTATTTCAGTAATATTCAGGCAATCGGTGCAGTACTCTTCAAGAAACTTCAATGCGTTCAGATGAAATCTTCCTGCACGTCTAGGAACCGCATCCACCTGGTTATGAGACTCATTGAAATAAAACGTCCACTCACCCCATAGCATGTATGGGCCATCAGTAATGACTGAATTACCGGTCTGAATTTCTGGTGCCTGATTGATTGTAGGAGATATAGAATTCCCTGAAGCACATCCCGCGGGCGCAATCAACAGAAAAAGAATTACACTAACTCTCATTACGTTCCTCCCGATAAAATAATACACTTTTTTATTTTTAGCCTTGTCAAGTGCTTGACACTAAAATTTTACCACATGAGAATAAAAAAAAAGCCGATCCTATGATCAGCTTTCAAATCAATATTCCGGATTAAATGAATTAAACCTTCGCCGCGAATTTCTCCAGCGCTTCTGCTGGTATTGTCTTGTTGTACTTATCCGCCATCAACGCTGCCTGCGCTCCCTGGCCGCATGCTATGATCGCCTGGTTGAATGGCTCACTGCGTAGATCCCCAATCGCATACAATCCCGGTACACCCGTTTCGCCAAGAGCGTCGGTATAAACATGTCCATGTTCCGACCGCTTGATCGGAAGCTCGATAAAATCTGAATTTCCAAGTGACCCAATATAAACAAACACGCCAGCGACATCCAGTACCGTCTCTTCGCCCGTTTTCACATTCGCTATTTTCAATCCCTCGACTTTTACGTCGCCGATGATCTCCTCGGGAACTGAATCCATGATGAATTCGACCTTTTCGTTTTCCCTCGCTTCATTTGCAAGTTCCGCTTTCGCCCGAAGTTCATCACGCCTGTGAATGATATACACCTTGGTCGCGTACCTTGTAAGGTAAACGCCTTCCTCGCACGCCGCGTCGCCGCCCCCGATTACCGCGAGTGGTTTTCCCTTGTAAAACGCGCCGTCGCAGACAGCGCAGGTTGACACTCCCCGTCCGAATAATTTATCGGCATTTTTGGCAGGAAGTCGCCTCGGCGTCGTACCGGTAGCAAGAACGACCGATTTTGAGTAGTACGTCCTGTCCTCAGCTTCAATTTCAAATAACGGGCTGCTGTTGTAATGTCTCAGCCCGACCACATTATCGGTTCGGATCTCTATCTCGAATTCGCGGAGGTGCTGTTCAATTCGCCTTGCGAGCTCAAAGCTGCCTATACCCCCCGGATATCCAGGGAAGTTGTCATATTTTTCGCTTAATAAAACCGCGCCGCCAAGGGCTCCCTTATCCAGAAGCAGGGCTTTCATTTCGCCGCGTGCGGCATAAAGTCCGGCGGTCATTCCACCCGGTCCACCGCCTAAAATGGCAATGTCATAAAGTTCGTTTGAATCAGTCATTTTTTTATTCCTTCAAAATATAAAAATTCCGAATTCCCCGGTGATTATAACACAGACTTATTCCTCTGCAATCGGGTTCATAAGGCTAAAAACGCCGAAATCAGCCGATTGAGTTCTTCCGCTCCCTTCCTGCTGTTCCGGACAACTTTTTCGTGCGTCAATTCCTCGTGATGAGTATGAACATTCGCAACCAGCGCAACAGCAATCGATTCCATCTCCAGTTCCATTCCCCTTAACAATTCAGGAACAGTACTCATCCCTACAAGCGAACATCCCAGTTTTCTGAGCCAATTCACTTCCGCGTGTGTTTCATAAACAGGACCCGGCACCCCCGCGTACATTCCCTTCTTCAATTCATTATCTGATTTCTCCCCCGCCCGATTAAGCCTCTCCATCAAATCAACCGACGTCTCCCTGACCGGACTTCCATCAGGACTTACAGAATTTCCATCCCAAGAAATAAACGTCCGGAACTTCTCAACAATTACCAGATCCCCGGGATTCAAATTATGTGTGAGTCCACCCGATGCGTTCAGGCATAAAAATTTATCAGCGCCAAGTTTCCTGGAAATGTCCAGATAGGATGTAATCTCTCCATAATCGAATCCCTGGTAAAAATGTTTTCTTCCGATCCACAGAGCCCAGGTCCCATCGGACCCTTCCACAATCCGAAGCATCCCGCCATGACCGAGAAGTGTTGTATTTACAAATCCCGGAATCTCATTGTAATGAAACCTGTTTATTTCTCTGATTCCCGGAATTTCAAGCGGTTGTCCGCTGCCGGTCGATATCACGCCGGTTAATGAACTCACTCCCGACGATCTCAGAAAATCTACAGGGTTATCTGTTTGTTCTGTCATTCGTGAAAAATATTATTCCGTATCTGAAACTGTCGTCCCTTCCAGACGCGATCGTGCCTCGTAATATAATTCGTTCGCTTTTTCGCTCTCGGGTGATCCGTACATTTCATTTTCGTTGATCACGTCGAGAGCGCTCGATGTTCTCAGTTTCACTGTATTCCAGTCGCCATCCTCGGCCGCCTGTTCAGCGATCTTCAATAAAAATGGAAGCTGCAGTATCCCTAGATTGAATTGCTCCTCTCTTTGTTCTCCGCCACCGACAGGGGTATTAAGCCCGTTGTACAGCGTCGTCATTGCTTCATCCCTGCGGCCGAGCTGCTGAAGGATATCGGCCTGGAGCCACCACGCGTCCCTGCAGGTCTCCGTTATATCGATCCAGTCCTGCCGTGCTAGCGATTTTCCCTTCAAGGCGCTGAAATCGACCCCGCCTTCGGTATTCGTCGGCACAAATATTTCCTCGAGCTTTAGAAGGTACTCAAGGGATTTTTCAATTTCTCCATCTTCCTTATAATACTGCGCAACTCCAAGATAATATTTCGGAATGTTAACCGGATCGAGCTCGATCGCGTGGAGCATGTCGTTTAACCCGGACTTGACCAGATCATCCTGCCGCCACGCCTGCCCGGCAAGTATCAGTGTCTGACCCATATCGTAGTATGAGGCGGGCCGGTGCGGTGTCACCTTAAGAAGCCTTTCTCCATATTTCATCGATTTATTGAGAAATTCCTCCGCCTGCTCATAGTCACCGGAACTGGCGGAATCGCGCGCCCGAACAAAACTGTACGCGAGCAGGTCCTTCAGGGGATACCAGTTCCATGGATTGTATTTCAGGCTACGCTCCCAGTACGAAATTCCCCGGTCGAGCAATTCAAGTCTGGCCTGATCGAAAAATTCGTCCGGAGTTGGAATTTCCTGTGTCTGGCTTCTGAAAGCCTCCTGCTGAGCCTGGGTCATGCGTTGATTCGCAAGTTCGCCTGCAAGTCTCCTCTGGTCGAGTATCAGGCTCCGCCCTTTTTCATAAAGATCCATCGATACATAACCGAGTATATTCGCGATCAGCAAAATAGCCGCCAGCGACTGCCATACCGGAAGCGGACGGATGAAAAAACCCCTTGGCTCTATTGCCCCCTCGACAAATCCGGGAGCCTTCTTCGGTTCAACCGGAATTTCCCATTCGTCGACACTCATTTCCTGCTCTACCTTAGGGTAAGTGAATGTCCTTGAGACGACCGCCAGCTGGCAGACTAGGAGCATTGGAATGATGGGGAAAGTCCAGTCGAAATCGATAGCCATGTGGAGAAGCTCACCACCGATCCCTGCCAGCAGCCCGACCCTGTAAACCGTCAGCATTTTTCCCGGTCCTGCCTTAAGTGACATCATTATCAACTGAATGTAAATCCAGAGGATAGAGAGGATCACCAGAATTCCCGCGATCCCGCCTTCGAGCATGAACCGGATATATAAACTGTGTGGATCCTTTGTGTAATACTGCGGATTTGTCTGGTAATTAACGTAGTAATATCCGAACGTGTTGAACCCGATGCCAGTGATCGGATGCTCCTTCCACACCCTGAGCGCGATATCCCAGAATTCGAACCGTCCGACAACCGAGTAATCGTCCGGACGCATCTGGTTCCAGCGGTCAATTATCGGCTGGAAAAATCTTCCGCGATATTTCAGGACAAACGGGATCGCTGACAGAAAGTACAGTCCGATCAGAATCAGCGGACGCCAGTTCACCATTATCTTTTTTCTTGATAAAACAAACGGAATCAGGAAGAAGGGCAAAAACCCAGCCAGCCATCCTCCACGGGACAGGGTAAGTCCGTAGGCTGTAAAGGTGATATAAAAGATATAAAGGATCAGGAAAGTCTGCCATTTTCGCCGTAGCGAATAAAACTGCGCCAGCATCACCGGCCAGATCAGCAGCAGGAATCCGGCGCATGGATTATGCCAGTAAAATAAACTGGACAGCGGCCTTGTCTCGCCATATCCCCACAAAGCGCCATAAAATAAATACAATCCCCAGAACGCTATCAAAAATCCCGCGACAAGGATAATTTCAAGGAACTGCCTGAGTTTTGAAAGCGAGTCGATATATGTCCAGCACAGAAACGCCATCGCCGCGTAGGCGAGAATATTCATCGACTCTTCCACCGTCTCAAATGGCCTTATAGAGACGATATTCGAGGTGACAATTATCGCGACAATTGAGATCGGAAGGACTGCCAGCACATTTATCTTTCTCAGGTTGTCGCGGATCCTGACGAAATCCAGAATGCTGAATATTATGAATCCGCCGAAGGCAAATGCACGGAACGCCCATACCGGCTGCCGCTCGAGGTCTATACTCCCGCCCTGATTAAGGAGAAGGTAAGCCATCACTATCGCAAAAAATATGATGAACCAGAGACCCTTGTCGTGCTGAAGCTGTTCGAGGAATGATTCCGCCCGCGCGATGCGAGCCGCGGACTCCTTACCCATCTTTCCCGGACCCTTATTTTTCTGTAACATCTCAGCCGTCTGACTTACTTGGGCAGTCTTTTTTTCAGCTTCCCTAGGAAGAGCTTCTTCCATTTCCCTTTTGCGTCTTGCTTCTTCAGCTTCCCTACGGAGAACCTCATCTCTTTCGCGTTTACGTTTTTCTT
>DASWIV010000075.1:0-7034 GCA_036397475.1 bacterium | reverse complement strand
CGTTCGGATCGTCGGGATTGCGGTCCGGATGAAACTCGAGGATTTTCGCTCGAAGTGATTTGCGCACTTCTTCGTCCGGAGCGCCGGGTTGGAGGTCGAGAAGCCTGTAATAATCGGTAAATGAGAGATGCGCGACTCGGCGTCCCTCGACCATGAAACGCGAATTACATGAGGGGCACCGTACCGGATCGGGCTGGTAGGAGTCCGGGAACTCAAGGACAGTCTTGCAGACCGGACAATTCGCGGGGACAGTCATGGGGATTATGATACATCAGATGTGTTGGAATGGAAAAGCTGGTGAATTTCGGTTTACTGAAGAAGGTCGGGGATGTCTTCAGTCGGGAAGCCCGGGTGCCATAAATGTACGCGGCTGATGTTGCTTTTCTCAAATCAAGTCATCACGAATCGAAACCTGAACCAGCCATCCTGCTGATTCCGAGATTCGCTTCCCTGGAATGCGCAACGGAGTTTCGCGTTCCCAGTCAAAGATAAATGCGTGATAATCCGCCGCGGCGGACGCGCTCCGGCGTTTATGAATACAAATCTCCTGCGTAAATTTAAAAACCCGGCATTGCAGCCGGGTTAGAAATTCCATATCAATCAAATTTATTTGCTTGTCGATTCTTCCGGAATCTTTGGAGGCTCGAGGGCAAGCTGGATCTTGTTGAACGTGATCTTCTGATTGTCCCCTTCGCCAGTGACGTCCACCATCACAGTGTCGCCGGGATTGAAGTTGCCCTGGAGAATCTGCTCGCTTAGCGGGTCCTCGATCTCCTTCTGAATGACACGACGCAGTGGACGCGCTCCTTGTGCCTTGGAGAATCCCTTACGCGCGAGATATACCTTCAGTTGATCGGTATATTCAAGGTTTAGCTCATGCTCGACTGCGGAATCGTTCACCCTGTCGAGGAATTTGTCCGCGATGTCGATGATGTCTTCCTCAGACAGCGCCCGGAAGATGATGATTTCATCCAGACGATTGAGGAACTCCGGACGGAAAGCACGCTTCAGCGCTTCGTTAACCTTTGGTTCCATCTGCTTGTAGATCTGGTCGCTTGACAGGTCGTCGATGCTCTTGGTCCTGAATCCGAGCGGCTCGTCGATTCCGATCGAATCGGTTCCGAGGTTGGACGTCAGGATCAGAATGCAGTTTCTCAGGTCGACATGCCGTCCGTGTGAATCAGTCACGACACCGTCTTCCATTATCTGTAGCAATATATTGAAAACTTCGTAGTGCGCTTTTTCGATTTCGTCCATCAGGATAACCGAGTACGGGCGCCTCTTGACAGCTTCGGTCAACTGGCCACCTTCATCGTAGCCGACATAGCCCGGAGGAGCTCCTACCAGCCGGGAGACCGAATGCCGTTCCATGTACTCCGACATATCAAATCGGATAAGCGCTTTCTCATCGCCGAACAGAAATTCAGCGAGAGTTTTAGCAAGCTCGGTTTTTCCGACACCTGTGGGTCCGCAGAAGAGGAAACATCCGGTCGGACGTTTCGGGTCCTTGAGCCCTACCCTCGCCCGTCTGAGTGCCCGGCCAAGAACCTCGATTGCGCGTTCCTGTCCCTTTACCCTCTGGCGGAGAATTTCTTCTGTCCTCAGTAGTTTAAGGGTTTCTTCCTCGGCGATCGCGGCGACCGGGATCCCGGTCCACGCGTGGACAACCTGCGCTATATCTTCCTCGGTAACCGCGGGACGAATTTTCGGGGTCCCGGAAGAATCGTCATCCTCGTATTGCTCGTCGATCTCATCTCTCAGCGGATAGTTCTCGTCTTCTTCATCGGAGATATCCTCATCAGGAATGTCGACCCTTGTAGGGACTTCGACAGTGCTTTCCACACCGGCTCTTACGCCGATTGGCATTTTCGCCGCTTCTGTCTCTATCTCGTCGAGGTTTCTGAATACCGCGACCTTGCTGCAGGCTTCGTCGAGAAGATCGATTGCCTTGTCCGGCAAGGATCTCGACGTAATGAATCTGTGTGAGTAATTCGCGGCGGCGAGGACCGATTCGTTGGTGATCTCGACTCCGTGATGGTCTTCGTAGCGTTCTTTCAATCCGTTAAGGATTTCAATTGTCTCCGGCACCGTGGGCTCATCGACATTTACAGGCTGGAATCGCCTTTCGAGAGCTCCGTTCCGTTCAATGTATTTTTTGTATTCGTTGTTGGTAGTCGCGCCAATGCACCTGAGTTCGCCACGGGCAAGCGCAGGCTTGAGGATGTTGGATGCGTCGATAGCCCCTTCAGCCGCTCCGGCACCGATTACGGTGTGGAGCTCGTCGATGAAGAGAATGATCGGCTCTTCCTGGTCAGCCGACGTTATCTCTTTCATTACTCTCTTGAGGCGGTCTTCGAATTCGCCCCGGAATTTAGTTCCTGCGACAAGTCCCGCGAGGTCAAGTGAGACCATGCGGGCTTTCTTGAGAGCACCGGGGACCTGGTCCTGGATGATGAGCTGGGCGAGTCCTTCGACAATAGCTGTTTTCCCAACCCCAGGTTCGCCGATAAGGACAGGATTGTTCTTTGTTCGTTTGGAGAGTATCTGAATGAGACGATTGATCTCGGTTTTGCGCCCGACCACCGGATCGAGTTTTCCGTCACGGGCGAGTACATTAAGGTCGGTGCCGAACTCGTCGAGAGTCGGAGTCTTGCTGCGGGTTTTCTTCGCGGGTGGCGCCTGCTGGATCATCCCGATGATGACCTTTTTCGCCTGCTGGTAACTTACGCCGTGCTGGTTAAGTATATCAGCGGCTTTGCAGTCGGTAACACGCAAGAGTCCGAGGAGCAGATGCTCCGAGCCGATGAACGTATGGCGTAACTGTCGCGCTTCCTTGTAGGCAAGTTCGAGAACTTCCTTCGACTGCTTGGAGAAATTCAGGTTTTCGAAATCGTAGTTGCCGATAGGGATATCCTGAATCACAGCGGAACGGACCTTCTCGATATTTACATCCATCTGGAACAGCGCTTTGACCGCGAAGGAGTTTTCATCCTTCAACAGGCCGAGCAGGAGGTGCTCGGTGTCGACCGCGTCGTTCCTGAAATGTTTTGCCTCTTCGTGCGCGTACTTTATTACGCGTTTGGAAGATGAAGTAAACTTTTCCCACATGATTTCACCCCACCGGAATAATACCGGTGTATGGGCACCCATTATAAGTCTAATTTACGCAGAGATAAAATAAATTGACTTGTGTGGCTGCAAAAATAGTATCGCGTGCAACAATGATGAAATAGACTTTTTGACTGGATGCTCCTTAAAATATCTTAATCAGGTTTATCTTCTTCGATGTTTTTATCCGCCATTTCCATAATTATTTGTTTAGTTCTGTGATAGGTGACGCCGAATTCGCTCAGGAGTTTCGATTCGCAGCTGTCAAGGTCGCGGATCAGACCGAGCAGGATTTGCTCCGTGCCTATATATTTGCATTCCAGCTGAATCGATTCATGCTCCGCGGTTTTGAATATGATCATTGATGCTTCGCTGAACGTACGGGTTATTTTTTCGTTTGTTCCTGTCCCTAATCTTTCAGATGCTGTCGTACGCATCTGGGTTATATCTGCACCGGAAATTTTCAGAGCTTCGTGAGCGCGAAAATGTTCATTACTAAGAATTGTCACCAGGATATGCGCAGGATCGATTTCTTCCGATTTAGCATTTAATGATTCTGCATGGGAGCCCGCATAAAGCTCTTTGGAGTGGAGGTCGGAATATTCCCAAATTGAATAAAAACTATCTTCAGGATCATATTTCTCTCTCTGCAACATCTTTGATGCTCCTTTTAACTCTTGCATGCTATCATCTAAAGATCTTTTTCTGGCGGATGGAGACTGCGACATCATTCCGATGATAATCTTTTTCGCCTGCTGGTAAGTGACACCATTCTGGTTAAGAATTTCAGCAGCTTTGCAATCCTGAACCCGAAGCATTCCCAGTAAGAAATGTTCTGAACCGATAGTCATTTGATTTAACAGACTGGCTTCTTTATACGCAAGTTCCAGAACTTCTTTCGCCTTCTTAGAGAAATTCAAAATCTCATAATCATATTGTCCGATAGAAATATCCTGAATGGTGGCTGATCTGATTATCTCTATATTCACATTCATCTGGAATAACGCTTTTACAGCAAATGAGTTCCCATCCTGCAATAGCCCGAGAAGAAGATGCTCGGCATCTACACAATCGTTCCTGAAATGCCTTGCTCCCTCGTGCGCGTATTTGACCACACGCTTCGATGCAGATGTAAATTTCTCCCACATAGGCTTAATTATATCCCATAAGTGGAAAATTACCTTATCTGGTTGTCAAAGAACCGAATCATCCGATAGGATGCACAATGACACGAATAAATTGATTAACAAATGTGAGAAAGATAGTGCCCTGAAATTCTATACGCCTACTGTAAATCGAGTGTTTAACTGATCTCCTGCATTTAGCGGAATTCCGTTCACATCCACATTATGCGGAAGTTTTCTCTCTTTCATGTGAACGGGACTCCCGGCTACTTATTATACTTATACCACATAATCTTAATAACGTAAGTTAAAACGTTATAAATTTTCCGAATTAGTCGATTCCTGAGTTTCCGTTTCCTCGCTCATGGCCTGCGCCAGGATAACCATGTCGAAGCCTTCCTTGCGTATCCTGAGATCGTAATAAATCAGGGTCATTGCTATAAGGGTCACCGGTTGAAGCATGAGACTGATGATCGAGTTGAACAACGCCCCTACTCCGAGGACAACCACTTCCGAGCTGGACACGCCCGCGAGCCCAAGGTCCACAAAGTAAACAATCCCGCTAAATAGCCCCACA
This sequence comes from bacterium, assembly GCA_036397475.1. Classification (GTDB taxonomy): domain Bacteria; phylum JAJVIF01; class JAJVIF01; order JAPKYR01; family JAPKYR01; genus DASWIV01. The sequence continues at coordinate 2,225 of DASWIV010000075.1, read as the reverse complement.
ATCATCCCTACTATGATATTCACTACGAGGTAGATCCCCAGTATTCTCCACCAGTAACCGGACGTCAGGCTGAACGAACGCCTGAACGCGTTTGCCGCGTTGACGTGGTCGAGAACAATGCTGTGCGGGATAAACAGAAGCTTGAAGAACAGAAAAATGAACAGGATAAAGCTGAGGTTAAATATCCCCAGGAATCCTAGAATCGCGCCCGGATTTGAATAAATAGTGTCCGCGACCAGAAGAAAGATGGCGAAAGGTGAAAATAGCAGGACGTAAATCAGTATCACAAGAAAATACGCGGCGATAAGGGAAGCAAGTTTTTCGCGGATAGAGTCAAGGCTTTCCTGAAACGATGTTTCCCGCCCAAGGATCGACTCACTGACAGCACTTACGACCGCCGCCTGCGCGATAGGCATCAGGAACACATTGAATAACATCACGACCCCAAGTACCCCTGCGGCGATCAAAAATTCATTGGTTTTGAACACATTCAGGATTTCCATCGTCTGGGTTGACGCAGAGACATTCGCAATTTCTTTCAGGGCAAGCTCTATTGCCGGCCTGATGTAGCCTTTTTCAATAAAACTGGAAATATAGACCGGGATACCGATTATCGACACAAGGATACTGATAAAGACCCATGGATTGGACCTGTAAACTCGAATGGTAGCGTCGAGGATATCCGCGAGGTCCATCGGGCGGAGGTCGATCAGGCTGGCTGGTTTTCCATCTTCGTCGTAAGCTATTCCCACGGCGCGTTAGACTATCATATTTTCATGGGATTTGGGTATTCATTCATTCCGATTGAAACCCTGGATTCCTGAATATGGATTTTCATTGTCCGACTGCTTTGCCTGGCGTTCTACTTCAACCTGCTCAGGTGTAGCGCTTTCCCGGTACTGCGCCGGGAGTCTCATCGGATCCACAGGCTCGAACGTGCCCTGGTAGTCTTCAGGCGGAACATAATCCGGGTCCATTGCCATGGCAAGAATAACCAGGTCAAAACCTTCCTTGCGAATGCGGGTATCATAATAAAGTAGGGTGTAACCGATGTACTGAATGGGATACACAAGGCAGGAAATTGCTGTGGCGAGAATGACGTAAACCACTCTCGCAGTTAAATTCGGAACGCCCGGTATTTTATCGAGCATTATGGACATAAATACTCCCATTTGAGACACGGCATACGAAATGATGCCTACTATAAGCCCTATCACAAAAGTAATGCCGAATACTCTCCAGAACAATTTGTCAGTCAGATTGAAGGAACGCTGGTAAGAATCCATTACACCACGGTTATCCAGCACTATCGCCTGTGAGAAGAAAGCCAGCCTTACCAGGAAGTAAAAGAACACGGGGATCGCGATCAGCAGTCCGAAACCAAGGGTCACTACGCCCGCAACTACCAGGCCTCCACCCAGAATTAGGCTTAAGAGCATTGTTGCGCCCAAAACTGTCCAGCATTTGCTGCCGGTCTTTTTAATGCTTTCCATAATACCCGGGGATTTTCCAAGAACGATCTCACTGACAACCTGCACAATTACAGCCTGGGCCATCGGTTGTAAGATCAGCGCAAGAAATGCTCCGGACAGTGTAAACACAAGAACCTGCCCGAGGTTTCCAATCATTTCGAGCGAGTTTTCCCTGCCGCCGATATTAAATGAGGCCCCGTATGTCTGGAGCAGCAGAGGGAACAAGAGGAAAATCGATACGATGCCAAGGAAAACCATGGGTGCGGCCCTGTAAATTTTGAAGGTGCCGTCGAGGATGTCGCCGAGTTCCATCGGGCGGATCTCGATCGGACCTGTCGGGGTGCCATGTTCATCGTATCCGATAGACATTAGAATCAGAATAACATATTCAAAGGTAAAAAATTTAGGACGTCTCTGTAAATGTCGGTATTATTCTTCGTAAAGCTGACCGGTGAGGTCGAAATATGTCAATGCGAGCGGAATCTGGATCAACGGTTGCACAGCTGCATTGACCAGAGTCAGCCCGATGGCGATACCTGCAGTGGGGAGAAATAATATTGGGATACCAGTCAACAGAGTTACCGCAAAAGCAATTGATGCAGGCATCATCATTATTGACTCCGGCATAAGTAATGTCCTATACTCTGGGTTGAGGGTGGAAAAAAATGAGACCACATGGCAGCCCGGACGAATTGGAGCGGCGACGGAGAAGGGCAATCTCTTTGCTTTACAAGGGTTATCAACCAGTTGAGG
>DASWIV010000074.1:0-8515 GCA_036397475.1 bacterium | reverse complement strand
TCACCGGAAGCCTGATATTCAACCTAAGCGTTTTCGACTGGGACGCTGAACTGGTCAGCGGAGTAATGGAAGAATATGTAATTAAAATTGACTCTTCTGTCCTGACCTCGACCTATGTAGCCGATACATCGGATATGACCCCGATAAATTCAGGATCCCACTGGCATACTTACCATTTTGAAATTCCCGCTGAAACGGTTGAATCGATATCCGGAAATTACATGTGGGCAATTGTCGAATATCCGGGCCTGAATTATTCAAACCCGTTCTCAATTCCGAATGCCGCTCAGGATAAACCGCTTGCATCGTACAACAGATACGATGTCCCGGTAGACCAGGGCGTTCCGGCTGAGGATATTGATGTCGAGATCGGCAATTTTTATTATGCAGCCAAGGATATCGTCGTCAAACCGGGACAGCTTGTCCGCTGGACAAATGCAGCCGGGTTCCATTCCGTAACAGTCGATGCATTATGTCCTGTCCCTGGAGGACCCGATTCCGAAGGCGATTATCCATCCGGGATGCTCGGCGGCGATATTTTCGAGTGGACATGCCCCGATGTCGATCCCGGCACAAAATGGTTCTATCACTGCCTGTTCCACGCCGCTCCCGGGAATGGCTTCGATTACGGAGTCGGCGCTATGGTAGCGTCGATTCTTGTTGAATAAAAACCCTCTTACAATGCCAAAACAGCCCGCATATTTTATGCGGGTTTTTATATGCTCCCGGAATTCAATTTAGTGATAATATACTGCGGGCACTACAATGCAGTTGATTCACTTCAGATGGGACAGGTTTCTCGGCATCCAGGCTATCCTGGTTGCGCTGGTTGGTATCGGCCTGGTCATACTCGCGACCGCCGACGAACCGTGGACCATTTCCACCCTCGGCCACAAACAGATGATTTTTCTCGGACTCGGGATCCTGATCATGCTGGCGCTTTCGAATGTCGATTACCGGGTTATCGCGAGATTTACGTGGTGGATCTACGGTGTCTCTGTAGGGTTATTGATTCTCGTACTTGTTCTGGGCGACATTATCGGCGGTTCGCAGCGATGGTTTGTCCTCGGTCCGGTGAATGTCCAGCCATCGGAATTTTCAAAACTCACCCTGGTGTTCGCGGTATCGCTGACCGTAACGCGACTCAGGGACCAGGTCGGGTGGGTCTGGTCAAGTATTGCGTGCCTGTTCCTGATATTCCCGATGTTCCTGCTCATTTTCCTGCAGCCAGACCTTGGTACAGCGCTTGTATATATTGCCATATGGCTGGGTGTGCTTTTTGTGGGTGGAATTCCGATGCGTATCCTCACCATTTACATGCTCCTGATGCTTCTCGCTGTCTCAGCGACACTCCCGTTCCTTAAGGAATACCAAATGCGACGGATCACGGCGTTCCTTCACCCTGAGAATGATCCTCTCGGCGCGGGATACCAGGTCATCCAGAGTAAGATCGCTGTCGGCAATGGCGGATGGTTCGGACAGGGGCTTTTCGCGGGAAGCCAGAACCAGCTCGGGTTCATCCCCAGCGAGGAAAGCGATTTCATATTCGCGATCGCATGCGAGGAACTCGGAATTGTCGGCGCAATCATAATCCTCCTCGGCCAGTTTATTCTGATACTTGCGGGACTCGCGATCAGCAGGATCACCGACGACCAGCTTGGAAAATGCATCGCGGGAGGGATTATCGCCATGATCGCGTTCCAGGTTGTCGTCAATGTAGGGATTACTCTCGGACTTCTCCCCGTTACCGGTATTCCCCTGCCTTTTATCAGCTACGGGGGCAGTGCGCTCCTGACAAATTTCGCAGGAATCGGGATACTGATATCAATTTACAAGCACGCCGCCACGAAGGGCCAGATGAAATTAATCAGGGGCGTATAAGCACAGGATTTAATTTGTAGCATAAACAATCGAAGCGGTAGCGTAGATTGTGTGTGTTCACTACGCTTCCTCCCCATCCGCCAGCTTCATCTTCAAAAACAAAAACGGCGCCAGCATCGACGCTGTTCCCCCTATCAGCACATACCTCACCATCCGCTGCAGCCCGTCCCCAATTCCTGAAAATTCTTCTTCGGGAATTCCAAGCACGATTTTCGTTACAGCATAAATAACGAAAACCATCGCCAATCCAGTGTTCCATGTTTATTTTGTAACCCACACTTTATGTGTGGGCTACTTAATCTAATTCACATGTATTGGCGCAAGGACCACCATATGTTCCCCGGAAGGGCTGCGTACGAGCGATATGCAATCTTCATTAATTATAAACTCACCCGCTGTCCAGTAACTCCAGACATTCACATCGAAGGTATAAGGCGTTCTTCCTCAAAATATCCGATTTGCCTGATTTTCACCCCTATAGAACTTGACACGTCCATAGTGCTATGTTATCATTGTACTATAACACCAATACACTAAACTGCCTTGTGAAACACAAGCAGAGGGAGAATGCCTAAAATGTCACTGTCTCTTTCAGTTAATATCACTCATGCCAGCCTTCCTGCGCTGCCGGATTCCGACCTTGTTGAGCTTATTGCCACAAACTCGGAATACGCAGCGGGCGCATTCGAAGTACTGGTTGACCGCTACGGAGCGTTGGTCCGCTCGGTAGCGTCAAAATTCCTCAAAAATGACCAGATGGCGCTTGACGACGCATGCCAGGAAACGTTCCTGAAGGCATTATCACGAATCGGCGACCTTCGTAACCGCGCACGTTTCAAAAGCTGGATTTGCGCTATCGCGAGGAACCACGCACTCGATTCGTCGAAAAAGCGAAGCCTGACAATTTCGTGGGATTCGGTCAACGAAGATGGCGATACGGTCACCTACGAGATCGCCGATGGACGCGTGAATCCGTCGGAATCTGTCGACGTCGCGGAGATCGCCGATTTGATGAACGATGTCCTTGACGAGATCCCGGAATTGTACCGCGAGCCAATCCAGCTGCGCTATTCCGAAGATCTGGATTATAGCGAAATTGCGGTAATTTTAGGGAAACCTTTAGGCACCGTGAAAAGTCTCATCCACAGGGCGAAATTTATAATCAGGAAGGAACTCGCGAAGAAAACGTGGGGCGAAGAAGGGCTTCATGTACTCGCGGGGTAGGGGGAAAAATATGATAATTATCCCCATTGACTTTCGGGAGAGGAAGGGGATAATTAGAAAGGTAGGGAACTAGTGGGCTATGAAGCTAAGTCGCTAAGTTTTTATGTCGCAGGGAAACTCAAAGGTGGCGAAGGTTCAGTTGTGAGAGACATCAAACTAGATTTAAAGAGCAAGATCCCGATCTACATCCAGATCCGCGATCAGCTAAAACTGAAAATCGCCACGGGTGATCTCAACGAGGGTGCAAAAATGATGCCGGTACGCGACCTCGCCCAGCATCTTCTCATCAACCCTAACACGGTCGCGAAAGCGTACCACGAGCTCGAGCACGAGGGGTACATCAATACCCATCGCGGTATGGGGACATATGTCAGCAAACGGGCGGGGAAATTATCCGAGGCGGAGTTCGGGTCGCACGCGGAGCAGATAATCAACGCCATGGTCCATGATCTGATGGACCTCGGACTCCAGCCGGATCAGATACGGGAGATGGTCGATAAAGTTTTAGGCACGGAATAATCCTGAATATATATTGTCACTTCATTAGAAGAAAAAAAAGCGCTGGATTTTCCGGCGCCTGTGATTTTGTATTATCGATTCTTACCAGGCCAGGCAGATATTTTATCCAGACAAGGCCGTAAAATGCAGAGGACAGGTAGTAGACATCCGGTCCCGGGTCAAAGTCCGCAAGATCAACCTCCCGTTGCGCTACCCATCCCGTAGCTGCGAAAAAAAATTGGACTATCGAAAACTCGATAGCCCTTGTGAATGTATTCCAGTGATTGCGATTTAAAGTTAAGGAGTCGCAAAGCCAAATGCAGCATGCACTTCGTGCGGAGACGCACCAAGCATTTTATCAGACCAGGCAGCCCAATAGTCATCGTCTCCAATATCAATCAAACCAGATCCCGTACCCCAATTATGGAACAAATGATTATCTTCTATATCAAGATCAAATTCGCCTTCAGCCGTAAGGTCAACTTGCGTTGGATCAGATATTACATCTACATCATCAATCTCCCAAAATGTAGCAAAGGTAGACCAATCATCGCCTGCATCCTCTAAATTTCTGGCCATGTAAGTAACACCAGCGGTGTTGCCAGTACTGCTATGGATTGCCAAAGAAGGAAGCACTGCAGTGTTATATTCATCATCAACAGACGGTACACTGATATGGGTAAATCCGGAATAATCGAGAGAACTTATTCCATACACTTCGAATACAGTCTGTGAGGCAATTGTTGTATCTGTATCCTGAATAAATACAATTGCAGCACCGTGATCCGTGGCGTTATCAGAAGGAATATCGAGTCTTGGCAATCCTGCGATGAAATGATTACCCCAATTTGGCTGGCCGGGTGGTTCTGGTTCTTCAGGATCAAAATCCGCCCTGTTTACGATGATCACCTGTGCTGGGTGGTCGTTATCAGAGCCTAAGGTGCCTGGTTGCCACCATCCAACTACTGGCCTCACTCCCCACAAATCATCATCAGGATCATGCTCCCATTGATTATTGCAAACTGCCGTGTAACAGAAGCCTACAACCCTGATCTCTGATAAGGATCCTGGTAATCCGGCAACCAATCCAACGTCCAGATTAACAAACCATGGATCGTTAGGCCTTTGAGTAGATTCTAATGAAAATGGTCCATAAAAACTGCTCCCATCGTACCTTTTATAAAACAGATCAACTGATCCCCCATTCAGTTCTGTCCATGCATAGTAGATATCGCCGTTATAGTGATTTATGGCAACGTCTGGATGGCTCTGGCCTGTATAAGCATTTATAATATCATGGTCTTCAATTTCAGTATCGCTAACAAATGCCCATTCATCATTGCCCCAATAATAGAATAGTAACCGGTGCAATCTGACATCCCAGCCTTCATAAATATCCTGTGCTGAATAATCGGGGACACCATACCTGTAAATAACGTATGCTATAATTGTATTATTACCCGCATACTGGCAATCAATTCGTGGAAGCCTTGCTTCCTGCCCATCTACCTGAGGGTCTGGAAGAGTAACATCAAAAGTTCCTATAACATCGGTTGCTTCGCTATCGTCATATTTCAGAAATGCAATGACCGGGAAACTAGCTCCGTTTGGCGGGTCGCCATCCGGATCTTCAATGGCAACCGCCATTGCCCATCTTGAGTTATTGTCATTTTCAAAGACCACTGTGGATCCAAGATCTCCTGAACCGGAGCTGATCTGCCCCCATACAACTGGTGCAAGATCGACATCAGCAGAGTCATCGTCTGTGCCTCCACCGAACACCGTTTCTGTTCCATTAAAGAAATCCATTCCATTTCTGAAATATTTTGTATCAGATGGGGAAATTGGATCTCCTCGTTTGCTCCCTCCTCCACATGATGTAATTAAAAGCCCAAGAATAAAAATAGAGACAATTGAAATCAGACCAGATTTTACCAGCATTTTATTTCTCCTTGTCACTCCATATCTACTGTATATTCAAAAACTGTGTAAGCTGTTTGCGATACATAAGGCGGACCACCAGGAGGACCATAATTTATTGCAACTCCAATATGATTTCCATCAGGATCATTATGTGCATTGAAAATATCCGCACAATACTGATCCGGCCATTCATCTCCACATAGTGGCCAGACAGCACCTTTACTTGTGCTGTACTCAGAAAAAAACGCGAAGGCAAGGGCAGTATGGCCGCCCCATTGTTTTGAATAAATGTATCCTTCACTTGGGTCGTCCAGGAAGCCGCAGCATGGTTTATGATCGACAGGATTCCCATTATTGGCATTGAAATAAAAGTCGTATGCCTCCAACTGATTCGCGGTTAATGGGAAATCTTCCACCGGATTTGTGACAGGAGTGATTAGTGGAAGTTCCCAGCAGGCTTCAACAGCGTAACCGGCAATAACAGGCTCTCCGGGCGGAAGCCATATTGTATATGTTCTTGAAACAATCCCATCGTCCCTGAACATGTGCCTGTTCTCATCCGTATAAAAATCCAAAAAGCCGTTTAGATTGGCGGCAGGTGTGCCATTCGCGTATTTTCCATGCCAGTAATTAAAAATTGGCTGAGTCTGTCCTGAATCGTAAGACGGGCTCCATCTGAGTGTATAACCATCGGCATTCATCAATTGCGGATCGCCAAGTTCTCTCCATGAAACCCTGAATGGGTCAGGATATGGTAACCATTGATAGTAACCTTCATTTGTCCAACTCCCTTCGAACATCAGAATTCCTTTGACATCAAAGCCAGTGAATTCGGGATGACCGTGGAACGGGTGTGATATCCTGACCGTTAAATCGATTGTAGAATCGCCATTATTTTTTATGTTTGTGATCTTCAGGCAGTCTGTGCAGTATTCCTCCAGAAATTTCAATGCGTTGAGATGAAACCGTCCCGCACGTTTCGGAACCACATCAACCTGATCATGAGCCTCACTAAAATAAAATGTCCATTCACCCCAGAGCATGCGATTATCATCCGCTAACGACGTCGCGGCCAACTGAGTATTATCGGAAATATCCAAAGCGGGGGTTATAGAATTCCCTGCGGCGCATCCCGCCAGCGCCAGCAGAATGATTAATATCGCACTTCCTTTCATTTCTAATCCTCCCGATTATAGAATACGATTTTTTTTTAGTTATGCCAAGTCCGCTACAGTGAAATTTTACCAGATAATTCAGGCAAAAATTAATTAACCGTATGGAAGCAGGATTCTGGACCTTCTGGCTGGATGAAAAAAGCGCCGATGTCTCGGCGCCATTAATTTCATAATATTAATTGCGATCTCTACCAGTCACCCGGTGAGTTGTAACTTCTGACAACATCCGTATCCGGCATAATCAGATTCCTGATTGTATCGTCAGCGTTCGGATTGATAGCGAACGCTGGCTGCGCGTCGATGAAACCATTACTGCTTAACAGATTCATCTCATTATCGAATCGGACAAGCTCACCAGAAAGGTCAGCGAGACGTCCGTCCGCTGTATGGTCCGCCACAAAATCATAACTCCATCTGGCGTTTTCCTGCTCGAGTGCTTTCAGGCGTTTCGCCTCGTCGATCTTCATTCCGCCGTACTTTTTACGCCAGCGGTAGTATGTGTATTCACTCACCCCGATATGACGTACCGCCTGCTGTGTGGTCGCTCCGTTCGCGATCATCACCTCGGCTTCCCTCAGAAGCCTGATGATCTGCTCTGTGGTGTAGCGTTTTCTACTCATGCGCCTTGCTCCTTTTTGTTGCGGCAGCGTGTCCTTCCTCATCCGCCAAGGCGGATGAATTCTAACACACAACCTGGATCAACTTTTGGGGGCAAGGTCTCGCGTCAGCGAGCAAAGTGTTGGTCTTAAAGCGGAAGCTAAAGAGATCGAAGCAAAGCTTCGCAGACTGGACGACTTATATGTCGACGGGGAGTTAGATCGAGAGGATTACGCCTCTCGCAAGAAAAAACTGGTGAACAAGAAAATTGCCGTAGAGAAGAAAATTAGGGCTATCGCCTGTGAAGGCGGAATGTATTGGCTCGAACCTCCGAATTGAATCGCGGAAAGTGCTCTGGCACTGGGTTTTACCTCACGCGCTCCTTGCGGAGCGCGTGGAAAGTTCCGTATGGTGGAGGCGGCGGGAGTTGAACCCGCGTCCGAAATCACCCTCGTACCGCCGTCTACACGTGTAGCCCCCGATTTGATCTCGACCTTCACACTCCCGGAGACAGGATCATGAACGCCCAGCCCACGTGGGTCTTTCGACACAGACAGCGGGCACGTCTGTGTCGGCATCTACCTTAGGGTTGTGCCTCAGTCGGGACCGGCAGAACTTCCCTCAGAGACAAGCCGCTTAAAATTAAGCAGCTAATGCGTAGTTTGAGTTGCCAATTATTTATGGCGTCCATCGTTTAAAGGGGTGGATGGGATCCCTACGCGCGAGCGGCATTTCAAATGAGATCGTCGAAACCCGGTACGCCCCCATATAAATTTTCTTTTTTTATTCCGGAGGAATAAAATTTATACGGTACGCCTACATATTTTCAATGTTCAACCTTTAACCATCCCCCCTCTTGCGGGGGCTTACAGTCCGCCGTGGCGGAGATTACAGGGGGGGGTAGATAAAAAATCTTCCCGCCTGTAAGTTTTGCAGACCCTCCCCCTGACCCCTTCCTCGGGGAGGGGGGATACTCTTCCGTCCCCCCTAAGGGGGACTACAGGGGGGAAATCCCTGCAAATAGAGCCACGTAATGTACCACATAGTAGACCCCTGCGGTAGTACTGTGTTTCATTTATGTAGCAGCAACGTGAGAATGTCCCCTTCGGGCTAAATAGAAATGTCCCCTTTAAGATGTGGGGATGAAGAAGGAGACGTTAACATTGAGCGCAAAGGAGCGTGATCGGCTACGGCTGATCCACGAAGTGGGGCGTAGG
>DASWIV010000073.1:0-4059 GCA_036397475.1 bacterium | reverse complement strand
CACCCGGTGCGGAATAGCAAGCATTTTTTCATCGTCAGCGAGTGCGAGTCCCACCCTTTTCTCGCCATAGTCTATCCCCATGTACCGCTGAAGGCGCATAGTCCGCATCCTCCGGTTTCCTGATAACCGGATTATAACACTATTGCATCATCGTCGCACCATCACGTGCCATTGGGTTATAATGGCAAAAACCGTAACTGATGGAGTTTAAAATGATCTGTGTTACCGGGGCTACAGGACAACTCGGAAAAGCCATAATCGAGAACCTGCTTCAGACAATTCAGCCATCGAAAATTATCGCGGTATCGCGTTCGCTGGATAAAGCGTCATCGCTTGCAGACCGGAAGATTCTTGTACGCCAGGGAGATTACAACGATTACGATTCCCTGGTTGCTGCGTTCGAAGGTGTTGACACCCTGATGTTCATTTCGGGTTCGGAAGTCGGACAGAGGATCGCGCAGCATCGTACGGTAATCGACGCCGCAAAAGGGGCGAATGTCGGCAGGGTGGTCTATACGAGTATAGCGGATACGGAGGGCGACTCGGTAATTATCGAGGAACACATGCACACCGAGAATTACCTGAAAGATAGCGGATTGAATTATACGATTCTCAGGTGCAACCTATATGCCGACCTGTACATCAGCGAAATAAAAAATGCGATCGAACAGGGATCATACCGCTCCGCTACAGGTGACGCCGGGTGTGCGTTCATAACGCGCAATGATATCGCTCGATCGGCGGCATCGGCATTATCTGGCGACGGACATGAAAACAAGGTGTACATGCTGACAGGACCCTATTCTGTTACAGCCTCGGATTTTGCCAGGATCGCGTCGGAAATCAGCGGAAAAGAAATAACAGTCGAGCCGGTAACTTTTGATGGCCTGATGGAAAAGTACAGGGAATGGGGACTTCCGGATGAAATTATCCCGCTGGTGGTTGGAGTTGAGAAACTGATATCAACAGGAGGATTTGCCGAGGTCTCAAAGGATGTCGAACTGCTTACCGGGACTCCGGCGGAGTCGCTGGATTCATTCGCGGCAAAAGCGCTTTCATAGATCGTTTTCCATACTTAAATAAGGGGCTTATATACTTGACACAGCCTATGGAATCTTGTCGATGCTCTTTTTCGACCCTATACTGTCCTCGGCGATCCAATTTATGCACAGGGAATCGAAAGATATCATTGCCGACCTCATCGAACGTTTTAAGCGGAACCTCGACGACTACCGTTCGTCAAATTACAACGAGACCCGGCTCCGTCGCGAATTCCTCGATCCATTCTTCAAAGCGCTCGGATGGGACGTCGATAACGAGCAGGGCTACGCCGAATCCTACAAGGACGTCATCCATGAGGATTCTCTGAAGGTCGAGGAAACCGCCAAAGCCCCCGATTACTGCTTCCGCATCGGCGGTCAGCGAAAATTTTTCGTCGAAGCAAAAAAGCCCGCGGTTAACGTCAGGGAAGATTCCTCTCCCGCCTACCAGCTTCGTCGCTACGCATGGTCGGCGAAACTCCCCTTGAGCATCCTCTCGGACTTCGAGGAATTCGCCGTCTACGACACCCGGATCAAGCCTGAGAAGAACGATAAAGCATCGACCGCACGCGTCAAAATCATTAAATATACGGAGTACACCGATCGCTGGAGCGAAATAGCCGACATATTCGCCCGCGATTCAATCCTCAAAGGCTCTTTCGATAAGTACGCCAAATCCACAAGACAAAAGCGCGGGACCGCCCAGGTCGATGACGCGTTCCTTGAGGAAATCGAATCGTGGCGCGAAAATCTTGCCCGGAATATCGCGCTTAGAAATTCCGGACTCTCGCAGCGCGAGTTGAATTTCGCCGTTCAATCCACTGTGGATCGAATCATTTTCCTCCGAATTTGCGAAGGCCGCGGAATCGAACTCTACGGAACCCTCATGACCCTGCAGAACGGGACGGGAGTCTATCGCCGACTGATGGAATTGTTCCGAAAGGCCGATGAACGCTACAACTCCGGGCTGTTTCACTTCTGGCCGTAAACCGGACGCGACGAGCCCGAAAAAATCACTCCCGCCCTCAATATCGACGACAGGGTATTGAAAGACATAATAAAACGCCTGTATTATCCGGACAGCCCCTACGAATTCTCCATGATCCCGGCGGATATCCTCGGCCAGGTATATGAAAGATTCCTCGGCAAAGTCATCCGCCTCACCCCCGGCGGTCAGGCGAAAATCGAGGAGAAACCCGAAGTCCGCAAGGCCGGCGGCGTCTACTATACGCCCACCTACATCGTCGATTACATCGTCAAACATACCGTCGGAAAACTCCTTGAACCGAACCCCGGGCGTAAGCGAGCGGGACAAAAAGATATCAATAAACTCCGTATCCTCGACCCGGCCTGCGGCTCGGGTTCGTTCCTTCTCGTGGCCTACCAGTTTCTTCTCGACCGGTATCTCGACTCCTACGCCAAAAACGATCCGGAGAAGCTCTCCAAAAAACGCAAGGCCCCCATATTCAGGGATTCGCACGGCGAATGGCGGCTGACGCCCTCCGAGCGTAAACGCATCCTGCTCGACCATATCTACGGCGTCGATATCGACTCGCAGGCGGTCGAGGTCACAAAATTGTCTCTTCTCTTAAAGGTGCTCGAGGGCGAAAATCCGGAATCGCTCGAGAGCAACCTACGCCTGTTTCACGAGCGCGCGCTTCCCGACCTCGACGGCAACGTCAAGTGCGGAAATTCTCTCATCGGCCCGGATTTCTATGATAACGCGCAATTGATGCTTCTCACCGAAGACGAGAAGTACCGGATAAATGTATTCGACTGGAAGAAGGAATTCGCGGAGGTTTTCAAAGGCGACAACCCCGGGTTCGACGCGGTGATAGGAAATCCGCCGTATGGTTGGATGATCCACCCTGTAGAAACACAGTATTTTCTGAATCACTACAAGGCTCAAGATTATCAGCACGATCTGTATCTTCTGTTTCTGGAAAAATATGAAAAGCTGTTAATGCAATCCGGATTGTTAGGAGTCATCGTATCCAATACTTGGCTTCAATCCGTTACCTACACCCTGATTAGGAAATACCTGGCATCCAAATTCAACTGGATTCGAATACTCTGCTTACCAGATAAGGTTTTTCATGCAACCGTTGATACCCATGTCCTTGTTTTCCAAAGGAAGGAAGCGCTCTCGCCCATAGCAGGGGATCTCACCGTAGATATAAGGAGAGATGGAATCATAACGCACTGCCACAAAATTAAGTGGGGCGATATTCCGCATGATGGTGGGCCAATCAACATAATCGTGCCGCCTGCAGGTCAGGCATTATTCCGAAAGATTCAAAAGCTATCGATTTCTTCGTCGAGTATCTGTGATGTGTTCAATGGAGTTAAGCCCTTTGAAAAGGGAAAAGGTTCTCCACCACAAACACAAAAGGTGATGGACGATAAACCTTATGTTAAGGAAGGTACGCGCCCAGACTCGACTTGGCTTCCGTTGCTTAGAGGTACTCTCATCCATCGATATGAAAATAGATGGGACAATGACTATTGGGTGTCGTATGGACCATGGTTAGCGGCCCCACGAGACCCATCGATTTTTGATGCTCCCTTGAAGATCATGGTTCGGCAAACCGGAGATTCCATTATTGCCACAATCATCGAGTCGGGAATTATCGCGCGCAACAACCTGCACATTCTCCTTCTTCGTGACACTGCCTACGATCTTCGATATGTGTTAGGCTCATTAAATTCGTCCCTGACTGACTTTGCTTATACTTTCATGAATCCTGAAAAAGGAGAAGCGTTGGCTGAGGTCAAAAAGCGCCATGTTGAAACCCTCCCCATCCGACCTATCGACTTCTCCAATCCCGCCGACCGAAAGCGTCACGACCGCATGGTCGAGCTTGTCGATCTGATGCTGGACCTGCACAAGAGACTCCAGACCGTCAACACTCCGCACGAGAAAGAGACGATCCAGCGCCAGATCGACGCCACCGACCAACAGATAGACCGTCTGGTTTATGAACTGTATGAATTGAGTGAGGAGGAGATAAAGATAGTG